>NZ_JBEZLR010000027.1:0-101613 GCF_040652275.1 Streptomyces sp. NPDC048275 | reverse complement strand
GAGGTGCTGGACCGGTATCTGCACCACCTGCCAACAGCCCCTACCCAGCAGGACACCCACCACGCCAAGATCGAGACAGACCTAACGGAGTCCTACTAGGGGTCGGCCTGCGCGCGCGGCTGCCGTTCCGGGTGACGCAGTCGGGCGATCACCTGATCGTCGACGTCGCGCACTCCTGGAACGCCACCTCTTAGCCGGCTCCCTCGGCCCGTACCGCACGGCTTCCCGGACCGGTGCCGAAGGCCGTGCGGTGCCCCCCCGGCCCGGAACTCCGGGGCAAAGCCGCGCCCGACGGTCGGTGGTGTCTCCCCCACCCCACGGGTGCCGGAAACCGCCAACACTTCGGGCCGAAGTGTTGGCGGTTTCTGAGAAAGGGTCCCCTGCGGCGGATCGGCCCACAGCGCCGGCGTGCGTGCGGAGCCTCCACGCGCCGGAGACCGGGTCAGCGCTGGACGGGCTTGCCGCGGCCCCAGGCCCAGGCGAGGCGGTCGGCGCCGGACTGGTTGGTGGTGGCCAGCCAGGGGCGGGCGGGGTCGCCGGTCAGGGTCTGCAGTGTGTAGGTGTCGTCGGTGCGCAGGCCGGGCCAGTACACGGAGCCCATCTTCAGCTCGCGGAAGGTGTCGGTGACGGCCTGGACGTAGTTGACGAAGTTGTTGGAGACATCCGGCTTGTTGTAGTCGAAGCCGGTGGTCATGGGGGCGCCGAACTCGTCCGCGACGGTCCGGTTCGCGCAGTCGCCGATGCGCACCTTCAGGTCGGCCACCCACTGGTCGTAGGTCGCGTACTCCTTCCAGAACCCGTAGTGGTGCAGCGACAGGTAGGTGCCCTTCAGGCGCGGGTCGGCGCAGACGGAGGTGACATGGTCGTTGTAGCCGGCGCCGCTGACGAACACCCGGTTGCGGGGGACCGACGGGTAGGTCTCGAGCCACTTCGCCGCGATGTCGGCCCACTCGGTGTCGGTGTAGCCGTGGGGCTCGTTCATCGGCTCGAAGTAGACGTGCTTGTCGTTCTTGTACGCCTTGACCACGGTGTTCCACATGGGCCAGTAGGTGGCGGTGTCGTCGATGAAGCCGTCCTTGCGGGTACCCGTCCCCTCCCAGTAGGAGACGATGACCTTGAAGCCCTTGTCCGACGCCGCGTCGATGACTCCGCGGTACGACTTCCAGTAGGAGCCGTTGGCGGTGTACGGGTTGATGGGCAGCCGTACGGTGTTGGCGCCGAGGTTCGCGCGGAAGGCCGAGATGATCCGGCTCGCCTTGGCGTAGGTCTGGGCGTAGCTGTCGGAGGTCGACAGACCGGACAGCACGATGGGGTCGTCGGCGAAGTTGTCGCGGGGATCGGCCCAGTTCACGCCCTTGAACTGGGTCGTGTCGGTGCTCGGCGCGGCGGAGGCGGGGCTGGCGGCGAGGGTCGTGCCGCTGGTCCCCGCGATCAGGATCGCCACGACGGCGGCGCGCAGGCGGGGGGTGAAGCGGGTGCCGGCGGAGGTTTTGCGCATCAGCGTGCCCTTTCGGAAGATGACGACTCGGCGCATGGCGGAGCCCGCGCGTGGCTGAGTGGCCGTCGGAAGGTGTGCCGGGCTTGACGGTTGGTGTCGGCTCGCCGTCGGGGGCCCGGTGATGGCCGGTGGTGGGGTGCACCGGTGGGCTTGGCGTGAGGGGTCGTCAACTGCTTGCCGGGGAGCGTGTACGAGGGCGGTTTAACTCGGTCGTGTGATGGTCGGCTTCCGGGCTTGCGGCGGCCTGGGCCGTCCGGGTTAACGTGATCGTGCGATCTGGGACGCCGGGTACGGCGCCAGCGTGCGGGGCCCCTGCTCCACCGGAGTGATGGTTCAGGGCCTCTCCGTCGCCTCTGGCCGTACCCATATGGCCAGGTCGCACAGGGAACTGGCCTCCCGGGCCCGGACCACACACAGGATGCGTGTCGCCGCCCCGGGGTTGAGTACGCCGGGGACCAGTGCGCCCAAGACCGTTCGGGGCGTGCGGCTGAGCGGACTCACTCCCGCTCAGTCCAGAGGAACGGTCCTACGTGAGGGCGGCGGCCTCCTGCCAGGCACCGAGACCGTCCCACAGGCAGGTGCCGCCGACGTGGGTCTTGTCGGTGGTGGCGGGGCAAGAAGGCGTGAGCAAGGCGAGGTTGTTCTTGCCGGCACCGGTGCCGGGGTCGGCACCGGTGCCGACCTCCGGGCGCGCTGAGCCCTCGCCTGCGGCGCTGTGACCATCGTTGCGTTCCTCCCTGCTCCACCGACCGCAGTGCGGTGTTTGCGTAAACATGCTTCGGGAGAAACGTTGACCGAGGCTGGGACCCGGGGCGATGTTTACGTAAACATTGCGGCGCCGGAATCGTGGCATCCGACACGGAGATCGTCAAGGTTTCGCGCACGTAACGTCGTTGGCGTGGTGTGGCAGGTTTCCCGAGTCGCGGGTCGGTCACGCTGGACCACCGCTCTTTTGCCGGTGCCGCTGAGGTCGTCGAGCAGGTGTTGCTGGACCCATCGCGTCGCTGCCGGCCAGAAGTCGGGCCGAGCCAGTCCCACCCCGCCGCATGCCAGGGCGATGGCGAGGACGACGGCGAGTATGCGGATCCGCAAACGACGCGGGCTGCCTGTGGTCCCGCCGGTGCGAGCCGCGGGGCGGCTGGTCGTGTGCACGTACGAGCCCGTCGTTGCCGGGGCGGGCTCGTACGTCCGCTCGGGCCTCGGCCGGATGAGGGAGGGCTCGGGTTCCAGCGGGGCGGGGTGGAACCTGGGCCGTACGTCTGGCGGTGCCACCGGCTCAGGGCTGGGGACGGCTGAGCGCCGACGTGGGTCCGCTGCCAGGTCGTCGAGTTCCGGAACGGGCCGTTGGCTGCCTCGCGGGGCTGGCTCGGGCCGCCATCCCAGCCCGCGCACGAACTCTTGGGGTGTTTCCACCTCGATCCGGGAGGGCGTCGGCCATCGAGCCGAGCATGCCGTGCAGGCGGTTGGCTGTGTCGCGCACTCGAGGACGTGGATGTTTCAGCAGTCGCTCCCAGCGCTCCGACGCGACGGGATTGCGGAAGTCGCGCCGCGAGAGCAGGAGGTGGTCCGCTCCCGGACGGTGCAGCTCTGTCCACAGCTCCGGGGCTTCGCTGAGCATCACGAGGGCACTGTGGATCACTTGTGAGGGGAAGCGGTCACGGTGCATCGCGGCAGTTCCGTCCTGCGGTGGCAGGTTGACCGACATGGTCGTGCTGTCGGTGATGAACGTGCTGATGTGGACCGCGGAACCGCGGATGTGGGTGCTGGTGCCGTCGTCCACTCCCCATTCGTCCCTGCGGGGCAGCCGGAAGTCGGGGTGTCCGTCCTCGCGGCGTGGCAGGCATGAGTAGGTGGGCACGGTCATGGCGTCGTAATCCACGAAGCGGATCGCTCCGTTCGGCAGCACGAGTACGTTGCCGCTCTGGAGGTCCCCGTGACTGATGCCGCAGCGGTGCATCTGATAGACGGCGGCGGCGAACTTGCGTGCTGCGCGGGTGAACTGGGAGGCGAGGTCCGCGGGGTTCTCGTCGATCAGCCGGTCTATCCAGCCTGTGATGCGCTGACCGGGGATCCACTCCATGAGGACGACGGGCCACCAGTTACCGCCCACATAGAGTCCCCGCTCCAGGTAGTGCACTTCCGCGTGCCAGGGGGCTCGTACGGAGGAAAGGCAGGCGCTGATCTGCTCGTAGCGGTGGCGGCGGTCCGGCTCATCCCGCAGGAAGCATTTCAGGGCCCAGCTTCGGTTGTCGTCCGGATCGTCGAGTCGGTAGACGGCGCCGAAGCTTCCTCCGTTCGCACCGGGTTGTCCGTCCGCGCCCCTGCGTGGTGTGGCACGCGTGAGCCGGGGGTCTTGCGCGAACCGGTGCAGCTGGCCAACGGTGTTCTGATAGTCGGACAGCGTCGGCCGCTGTCCGCCGGGCGTCAGCATGACAGGCACTCCGCCCGCAGTACGGTGATGTCGTCGTCCTGCAGATGGTGCGCCTCGCGCTGCGCGTGTACCCAGGAGTTGAAGACGGACGCCGGCTGCTCGCAGAGGTTGTCGAGTTGCGACCAAGGGTGTTGGCTGCCCGACAGGCAGCGTCCACACCAACGGGCGAGTGCGTCGGTCATGAGGTAGAAGACGTCACCGGGGATCCATGAACCGTTGCTCGTCATCGCGGGCTTGGTGGCTCCGGCCTTACCGGGGGCCGCCGTGACGACTGCCGGGTTGCGACGCGACACCTGAGTGGGGAAGGCGGCCAGGGCGCTGCCGTCGCGTACCTGGAAGAGGCAGGAGTCGCCGACCGCCACTGCCTGCCAAGTACCTGATGACGCGCCATGGGTTGTCATGCCGGCGAGCGCCGCCATGGGCTGGCGGGGGTCGGCGCACAGACGAAGGGCGAGGACGGTCGCGGACGGTCCTTGGCCTATACGGTGTCGAGCGAGCCAGCTTTTGGGATCGGACGCGCTCACGGTTCTCAGCAGGGCCTGCTTGCGGCTCGGCCAGCGCAGTGCGGCGTGCGATGCGATGCGGTCGAACGCCTGTGCCTCCTGAAAGGCGCGTCCGGGTGCCACGCAGAGGTCGCGCACCAGGTGCTGTGCCCACCAGCCGCTGACGGCCGAACCGCTGGTGCCGTCCGCCACGGCGAGGCGAACCTCGCTGCCGTGTTGCTCGTGCCGAAACGGGATGGGGCCGGCCGCGTCCTCCGACGCGATGGCTTCGAGTCCGGACTTGGGTGCCTGTCGCAGGTGCTGACGGATGATCATGGCGTCCCCACGTTGAGGAACAGCATGACGGACGACATGCTCGCGTTGAAGACGAAACCGCGGGCGCCGGGTCCTACCTGCAGCCCCAGGTCGGCTGCGGTGTCCCGCATGTCCGACGGCAGGGTGTCCGACATGGAGAACAGCTTGGCGCCCATCGGCGGCAGCCCCGCGTCGGTGCTCGGGTAGCTGGTGGGGACGGCGAACTCGGACGAGATGTGCAGGTTGAACAGGAGGACCCGGCCGTCGTTGGTGCCGAGCGAACGGAGTTGCTGCGCGGGACCGGCGGGGTCGCCGTCGGTGGACTCACCGTCCGTCAGGTTGAGGACGATCGGCGGAAAACTACCGGGGTATTCGCTCACCCAGCGGTCCAGTACCCGGTGCGCGTAGCGAAACGCCTCGCACATGGGCGTCCCGCCGGCCGCGGCAGCCTCCAGCCAGATCGGCACCTCGGCGACGTGTGTGGTGGTCGTTCCGTCCGGGAGCGGATCGGTACGGCGCAGTTGCATGCTGCGAAGCCTGCCTTGGGCGAGTGCGCTCGTGGGGACGAGATCGCGGCCGGCCAGCGGTCCGCCCAGCACCGGACCGACCGTCGCTCCGTAGCCGATGACGGCGACGTGGAAGAAGTCCCAGATCTCGTCGATGCCGCGGCCACAGCGGATGATCAGCTCGCGAAGCATGCGGTTGATCGCTTCGGCTACCACGAGCTGCTTGGACTTGACGGTGTCGGGCATGGGCGCGCGCATCGAGCTGGACTGATCGATGAGAAAGACGATGCTGGCAGGGTTGGCTCGGCTGATTTCGGCGTCGTACATGGTCGGTGTCCCACTTCTCTCGCAGGTCGGCAGGTGACTTCCGGGTTGTCATCCGGGCGGGCCCCAGGCGTGCAGGAGGCCCTTGGTCAGGGCGACGTAGAGGAGGCCGTGGCCCGTGACGGGCCCGGTCGACTGGTGGCCCCCCACGTCCAGTCGGTCGAGCGTGTGGCCGTTGTCCCGGTTCAGCCGCCACATGTGCTCCGCGCCGCCGACGGCGTGGACGATGCCGCCCCGTACCGTCATGGCGTGGCTTCCGTCGCCGTCCGTCGGTGTTCGCCAGCGTTCGCTTCCGTCCGCTACGGAGAGCGCGATCACGGTGCCCTCGTGGTCGCTGCCCAGGAGCAGGTCGTCGTCGCGGACGAGGGGCGCGGTGATGGGGCAGGACGACACCTCGCGCTGCCACACCGGTTCATCGGAGCCTTGCTGGAGGCAGCGCACCGTGCCGTCGGCGCCGCCGACGCACACCCCGTGTCCGGGGACGATGACCGGAGTGCAGCCTGCCGCGTCCCAGGGGTGCTCGGGGAACTGCGTCTCGCCCGTTTCGACGTCCATGCCCACCAGGCCGCTTCGCTCGGTGGGCACCCAGAGGGTGCGACCGGTGCACACGGCGGTCGAGACGAGGGGCTCGCCGATGTCGATACGGCGTTCGACGGTTCCGTTTCGGGGTTGGTAGATCTGGAATGTGCCGTTGCCGGTGCCGGTCCACAGGCGGTCGTCGACGACGATCGGCGCCCCGAATCCGGGGTCACCGTCGAGGTCACAACTGGCGTGCTGCTGCCCTGTGTACGGGTGAATGCCGACGAGGAGGCCCTCACGGAGGGCGAACCACAGCAAGTCCTGGTGGATGACGGGGGTGGACTCGGCGGTGCCGGGGAGGGCGGACGTGTAGCCGGCTGTGCCGGTGGTCGTCGACAGGCCGTGGAGTCTGTTCCCACTGACGATCAGGATGAGGTTCTCGTGAATGAGGGGGGCGGCCAGCAGCGGACCGCTCGCATCGAACGTCCACAGCCGCTTCAGCGGTGTGGACCCGATGGAGGATCGTGCGGTGCGGCCGCCCGGAGATTCCTCCTCGCCCCTCCCGCTGGTCGGGCCGGTCTTCCCCAGCCACAGAGTGGGACTCCCGTGCTGTGAGGGGGAGGACAGTGACGACGGGCCGGCCGGGAGGTCCGAGCCGGGTGCCGCCTCGGGCTCCTCGCGCACGGTGCCCGCGTCGATCGGCGGCGGCTCCCAGGGCGTCACAAGAGGTTCTCCCTCCGGCGCCGTCGGCTCGTCCTGTGCCGACAACGCGGAGGACGCCGCCGTCCCCGCGACGAGTGCCCGGCGTACCTGGCCAGGATCCAGTACGAGCACCGAGCGCACCGCTCGCCCCTTTTCGAGCGCCTGCGTGACACAGGAGTCCCAGCCGTGCTGACAGGCGTGGGCGCGCCGCCTCCACAGGCCGCGCCGTCCGGCGAGCTTTCCCAGCCGACCGGGCCCCGGCCGCGATCCGGGCCGTCGCCGCAGACATCGTTGGACAAGTCGCAGCACGGTCATGCCTCGCACCACGGCGTCGGTGGACGCCCAGTGGCGCAGGGCCTGGTCGGACCTGGCGCGGGCCGACTTGTGCTGCATCAACGCGTCCACCAGATCGGCGACGGGATACACAGGGACGCCCGTGCAGGCGTACAGGGTGACCGCCCCCGCGGCGTACACGCTGCTGGACGCGACCAGCGCTCGATCGATGTGGGCCCTGCGCAATTCCGGCGGCAGACAGGACACGTCCGCCCAGATGACCGGGAGGCGTGAGCTCGCCCCCTGCTGTCTGCTCCCGGACGGCGCTGTATGGAGGAGTGCTCGCAGCACTTGGGCGAGATGCACGTCCACGACGACGACCCCGGAGGCCGTGAGGAAGACGTTGGACGGCTTGAGTCCGGACAGGGACAGGCCGCGCGTGTGCAGATGACGCGCGAGCTCACTCAGCTGGGACAACAGCGAGAGCGCCGCACCGCCCTGGAACACCCCGGCACTGCGCACGGCGGTATCCAGGCCGATGGCAGGCTGGGCGTAGGCCCCTTCCTCCGTGTCGGGCAGCAGCAGCTTGGTCGCCACCCACGCGCAATCGGCCTCCCTGTCGTGGCCGCCGTCGAAGGGCCCCAGACACGTGGCCTGCGGCGATCGCCGATGAGAGGTGGCATCGAGTCGGATGTCCCGAAAGGCGTCTACGGCGCATTGCATCAGCTTGCCCACCTCGAGGGCAGGTCCCCAACCGCTGTGGAGTACCTTGACTGCCGCTCGCTGTCCATCCGCCCCGACCCCGATGTAGGTGTGCCCGAGTACACCGACGCCGAGCCGGCGCACCAGTTGGAACCCGCCGACGAAATCGCCCGTCGCCTGCCGTGAGTCGCGGACCACGCTGCCCCCCTGCTCTGGTCGTACGGCTGTCAGCCCCCTGGGCCCCTGGCTCTTCAGGAGCCCCCTGTGGGCCCGAGGGTGGATCAGCCGGTCGGGGGGAGGACCAAGGCCTCCACCCGGCAACTCCAACTGCCCACATAGGCCTGCCCGTCCGCGATCACCGGCGGTGCGTGGATCGCCCCGTGCGTGCGGTGTCTCCAGCGCACGGTTCCGTCCGTGGCGGAGAACGCCGTCAGCTCGTTGCCGGCGCCGACGTAGAGCGTGCCCGCGTCGGCCACGGGGGCGGCTCGCAGCCGACCGGTGACGTCGGCCTTCCACCGTTCGGTGCCGGTGCTGGTGTCGTAGGCACGCACCGACCGGTCACCTCCGCCGACACAGACGACGGCGTCGGCGACCGCCGGGCCGACGCAGGCGGACGGGCCGCCCACGTTCCGCCACCGCTCGTTCCCGGTGCGGGCGTCGATCGCGCACAGGGTGCCGGTGCGGATGCCTACGTACAGCACTCCGCCGCTGAGCGCCGGCTCGCCGGCCATGCCCTGGAGCCGGGGGAGTGGGCCCGTATCGGATCCGTCGCACAGGGCCAGCGCGTGCAGCGTGCCTTCCCAGGCGGAGACGTAGACGGTTTCCGCGTCGACCACCGGCCGGTCGAAGACCGTGCCGTCCCTCGGCCTGCTCACCCACTGCCGCGCACCGGTATGCGTCGCGAGGCAGTGCACCGAGCCGTCGCGTGCGCCTGCGAGGACGCGGTTTCCGGCGACGGCGGGGGTGAAGACGGCGCTGTCTCCTGCCGCGTAGCGCCACTGTTCGGAGCCGTCCGCCAGGTTGAGGGCCCGCAGGGTCCGATCCGAGCAGGAGACGAACAGCAGGCCGTCTCCCACGGCCGGGGCGCATTCGATCCTGGTGCCGAGGTCGGACTGCCAGAGGGTCTTGCCGTCGGCTGCCGCCAGCATCCGCGCCGATCCGTCCAGCGAGCAGACCGCGATGCCGCCCGGCGTGGCCACGGGTGAGGCGAAGTAGCCTCGCCCGCCCAGATGGTGGCTCCAGCGGAGCCGGGGCTCGGTTGCCACGGAGTCCCGCAGTGTCGGTGGCGCGCCGGTGGGTTTCTGCTGCGGTACCAGAGCGTCCGTCCGGGCCGCGTGGTTCAGCACGTACGACCGGGCTGTGTCCGGCAGCCATGTTTCCTTGGCTGCCGGGGTGACGGGGTGGATGTTCTTGATGGCGAGCTTGCGCAGCAGATCGTCCGCCGTTATTCGGTCCGTGGGTTCTGGGCGGGTGCAGTCCTGCACCACATCTATGAGAAGGGGATCGAGTCCGGAGAATGTGTCCGCGGGAAAGCGGGCTTTTCGTCCGGCCGCCGCTTCGGAGAGGTCCCGGCGCATGACTTCCGTGCCACGTGCCGCGTAGACCAAGGTGAGCCCGAGGGCGAACATGTCGCTGGGGTGATCCGCGTCTCCGTACAACTGTTCCGGTGCCATGAAGCCGTCCGTGCCGACGCGGACGGCCGGCCAGGTGCGGGTCTGGTCGAGCCTGCGCACGATGCCGAAGTCGATGAGTCGGAGCGAGCCGTCCGCCGCGCTGAGAATCAGGATGTTGGACGGCTTGAGGTCGCGGTGGACCATTTTATGGGTCTTCAGCCGGACCAGGATCGTGGCCAGTTCGGCGGCGAAACGCAGAACCGTCGCGGTGCGCAGCGGTCCGTGCTCATTGACCAGGGAGCGCAGGTCCAGACCGGGGACGTACTCGGTGGCGAACCATGGCTTGCCACCGCCCAAGTCGTACTTCAGCAGTCGCAGGGTGCCGTAGGCGTCCATCTGCTTCAGGGCCTCCACCTCGCGGCGGAACAGGCGCAGCGCGTAGGAGTCGGTGCTGAGGTCGTCGCGAATTGTCTTCACGACCGCGAGTTCGGCTTCCGCCGATCCCCTCCTGCGGGCATTCGCCAGGTACACCGTCGCCATGCCACCGGTGCCCAGGATCGCCAGGAGCCTGTAGGGCCCCAGCCGCCTCGGATCCGTGCCCGGGCGCAAAGCTCTCATGTCCTCTCTCCCCCCGTGCTGAAAAAGGACGTTGAATCCATTCGCAGGGATTCTGTCACCGGTGGGGCCAATAGGGTGCCGAAATAAAGAGAATGGCTCGGCCCTCTGTCCATTCGATTTCTAGTTCCTATTGGGGAACTGGCGTCCGAGGTTCATATTTTCGATCGCGTTCTCTCGTGGAGCTCCTTTTCCTTTCCTTCGGGTTCGTCGGCGACGTACCTCGCGCGGGGTCTGCCCATCGGTCCCGAGTCGTGATATAAGCGGCGGAAGGGGATTGTCGTATGGCGAGAATGGGGTTCTGACTATGAGGGCTGTGGTGGTCGGCGCGTCGAGTGGTCTGGGCCGGTGCATCGGGGTCGACCTGGGGCGCCGTGGTGACCGAGTCGCCCTGCTGGCACGTCGGCACGACCGGCTGGTCGACGCGGCGAAGGAGGCGGGCGCGGACGCGCTCGCCATCGCCTGCGACGTGACCGACGAGTCGTCGTGCCGGGCAGCGGTGGAGGAGGCCGCCGCCGGGATGGGCGGGGTGGACGCGCTGGTCTACGCGACCGGCACAGGTCCCCTCGCGCCGATCGAGAAACTCGACGCCGACATCTGGCGCCGGGCCATGGACACCAATGTGATCGGCGCGGCGCTGGTCACGGGCGCCGCGCTCCCGTACCTGTCGGCATCGGGCGGCGTCGCCGCCTATCTCTCCTCGATCGGCGGGTCGCTCACGCCCTCCTGGCCGGGGTTCGCGGCCTACCACGTGAGCAAGGCCGCCCTCGAGAAGCTCGTCGAGGCGTTCCGTGTCGAGCACCCCACCGTGGGGTTCACCCGGTTCGTGGTCGGCGACTGCGCCGGCGGTGAGGGGGACGCGGGGACCGAGTTCACCAAAGGCTGGGACAGGGCGTACGCGGGTGAGGTCATGCCGGTGTGGAGGCAGCGCGGGTATCTGTCCGGTGCCCTGCTCGACGTCGAGGAATTCCTCCGTGTGCTCGACGTCGTACTGCGCTGCGGCGGCACCATCCCGGAGGTGACCGTGACACCACGCCCGCCGGTCCGGTCGGCCTAGGTCCTGTCGTCACATTCCCGTAGTCCGCCTGGAGGGCGGGCCGCGGAGCGGCTGATGTCTGCCGTAGGTGCGGCGGGTGGGGGTCCCTGCTCGAAGAGCTTGGGGGAGCGTGCATGGCGTCGCGAGGCAGACGGGAATGTGACGACGGGGCCTAGGCCCGTGGCACCACCCGGTTCCGGCCCCGTCCACTCCGTGCCGTTGTCCTCGCGTAGGAAAATCGGTCATATGTACAGAAGGAGCGTGACGCCACGGAGGCCGTGGGCACACCGTCAAGTAGCCTGAGGCGGGGCCCAGTTGACCTGCTTGATCGTTTCGTGGGGAGGGCTCGTGGGCAGGGTTCGGGCAGCGTTGTCGCGTTGTCCCGGTCCGCCGGACGGAGGGAGGGGCGAGCGCGGTGTCTGACCAGGTGCGGACGGCGGACGGGCGGCTCCTGCGGGTCGACGTCTCGGGCGATCCGTCCGGACGCCCGGTGTTCCTGCTGCACGGCACGCCCGGCAGCCGGATCGGACCCAGACCGCGGCCCATGTTCCTGTACCAGCGCGGCACCCGGCTCATCAGCTACGACCGCCCCGGGTACGGGGGGTCCGACCGCCGGCCCGGCCGCCGGGTCGTCGACGTCGTGCAGGACGTGGCCGCCGTCGCCGACGCCTTCGGGGTGGAACGGTTCGCGGTGGTGGGCCGCTCCGGCGGTGGACCGCACGCACTGGCCTGCGCCGCGCTGCTGCCGGAGCGCGTCACACGGGCGGCGGCGCTGGTCGGGCTCGCGCCGCGGGACGCGGAAGGCCTGGACTGGTTCGCGGGGATGGCGCAGTCCAATATCAGTGAGTTCCGGACCGCGTTCACCGATCCCGAACGGTTCGAGGCCGGGCTGATTCCCCGCTCGGCCGCCATCCGCAGGAACCCGGCCCGGCTGCTCGACGAGCTGCGCTGCGATCTCACCGACGACGACCGGCAGATCGTCTCGGACACCGGAATCCGCTCCATGCTGCTGCGCAACTACCAAGAGGCGTTACGGACTTCACCGTACGGCTGGATAGACGACGTACTGGCGCTGACCGGCCACTGGGGATTCGACCTGGCGGAGATCCGGGTGCCGGTGCTGTTGTGGCACGGGGCGATGGACGCCTTCTCGCCGGCGTCCCACGCCTCCTGGCTCGCCGAGCGCATCCCCCGGGCGACGGTCGCCGTCGAACCCACCGCGGCCCATTTCGGGGCGCTGCCCGTGCTGCCGAAGGTACTGAACTGGCTTCTCGCGGAGTCGCCCGCCTGGCCGGTGCCGCGGTGAACGCGCAGGGCCTAGCGGCGGTCACACCGTCAGCGGCTCCAAGTCCCGGTAGATGCGCCGCTCGTCCATCGCGAGCCGGGTGAGGCCGTTCTCGTCACCGAGCAGGGTGCGCAGGTCCGTCAGCGCCTCGTCGCGGATCCGCCCGGCCTCGTCGTCGCGGCCCAACGCGCGCAGGGTGAGGGCGTGGTTGCTGGCCAGGGCCAAGGTGTCCGGGTGATGTGAGCTGAGGACCGCGCGAAGCGTGGCCGCGGTCTTCTCCTCCAGCTTCAGGCTCTCGGCGAGACGTCCCTGGTCGGCGAGGACATTGGCGTAGTTGACGCGAGTGAAAAGGGTGTACGGGTGCTGCTCGCCGAGGATCTCCGCCATCCGGCGCAGAACCTTGAGGAACACCGTCTCCGCCGCCTTGAGGTCCCCGCATCCCCAGTGGTAGATCCCGAGGTTGTTGAGCGCGGCCTGGGTGTACGGGTGGGACTCGCCGGGAACCAGCATGTACTCGACCAGCGCCTCCTGGGCCACATCGCGGGCGGCCTCCCGCTCGTCGGCGGCGAACAGGTCGGCAGCCATGTTCAGATCGCAGGCGAGGGAGTCCGGCGTCGAAGACTTGTACTGGGCCCGGTACCGTGCCCGGGTCGCGGTCGTCAGCCGGCGGGCGTCCTCGAACTGGCCCTCCCGGCGCAGCGCCACGGCGAGGGACTTGGCACAGCTCAGCGTGCCCGGGAAGGTCCTGCCCAGGACCTGCTTGTGGGCGTCGTAGGTGCGCGAGAGCAGGGAGACGGACTCCGCGTACCGGCCGACGTCGCGAAGGTCGATGCCGAGGCGCGCGGCCGAGCTCAGGGTGTACGGATGGTCGGGGCCCAGGATCTCCG
Source organism: Streptomyces sp. NPDC048275 (assembly GCF_040652275.1). Taxonomy (NCBI): domain Bacteria; kingdom Bacillati; phylum Actinomycetota; class Actinomycetes; order Kitasatosporales; family Streptomycetaceae; genus Streptomyces; species Streptomyces sp. NPDC048275. The sequence goes on along the minus strand of NZ_JBEZLR010000027.1, from coordinate 88,425 downwards.
TGCGCCGGTCGAGTGTGTCCTGGTCGATTTCGCGGGCCTCGTGGTAGCGGCCCACCATGCTGAGCGCGAGCGCGAGGTTGTTGGCCGCGCTGAGGGTGCGCGGGTGCGACTCGTGGAAGATGTCGCGGAAACCCTCGTGCGCCTCGCGGGCCAGTTCGACCGCGGACCGGTACTCGCCGAGCGCCGTGAGATCGCTGGCGAGGCTGGACGTGGTGAGGTATGTGTGGGGATGCGAAGGCCCGAGCACCTCGTGCTGCCGTTCGAGCACCGCGGTGTCGATCGCGCGGGCCTCGACGTGGCGCCCCAGGGAGCGCAGCACATTGGCGAGGTTGAAGTGCAGATACAGGTACTGCACATTGTCCTCGCCGAGGAGCGGCCCCCATTGCTCGAGAAGGTCTTCGGCGAGCTGCTGGGCGCCGCTGAAGTCGCCACGTTTCCATAGATAGCGGACGCGGTCGATGAGCAGTCGGCGGGTCTCGGGCTCGGCGCAGTCGCGGGCGTCGGAGGCGGCCAGGTGGGGCCAGATGACATCGAACCGTGACCAGGTCCCGAGGTCGTCGATGGGTTCGTCGGCGTCGGGACGGAAACCCGCGAGCACCCTGTGCACGACGTGCCGGGACTGCTGCTGCTCCTCCTCGGAGAGCTGCGAGCGGATCACCGCCTGCACCAGGCGGTGGACCTGGATGCTGCTGCTGGCCTGGTCGACCTTGGCGAGCGCGAACCGGCCGATCTCCTGGATGACCCGGCCGAGGACCAGCCGCTCCTGGAGGGCGGGGTCGTACGGCTTCAGGGCGTCGATCATCTCCTTGCTGTAGAGCAGCTGCGTGGAGATCGGCTCGGGTCCGAGGAACGCGCACAGCTGAAGCAGCCGCACGGCAGCTGGGGAGCGTTCCCGCAGCCGGTCGATGGAGACGTTCCAGGTCGCGGCCACCGGCGCCGGGTAGCCGACGGGCTGGTTGATGCCCAGTACCGCGGTGGTCTGGTCGTCCAGCTGCCGCAGATAGACCTCGACCGGAGTGGCCGTCTCGGCGAGCCAGGCCGCCGCCTGCTCCACCGCCAGCGGCAGGTCGCCCACCGCGATCGCCACCTGGTCGGCCTCCGCGCCGCTGAGCCCAGGGGCCCGCCGGGTGAGGTGATCCACGCTCTCCTCGCGCCGGAACACATCGATGGGCAGGGCCTCTACCTCCTGCGCCCACGCCTGGTTGCGCGAGGTGACGAGGATGTGGCCGCCGCCTCCGGCGGGGAAGTGGGGGAGGAGCTGCGCCGGGTCGTCGGCGTTGTCGAAGACGAGCAGCCAGCGGTTGGTCGGCACGCTGCTCGCCAGCATCCGCACGGCCTCCTGGCTGACCACCGTCATGTCCTCGCCGCCCGGTGCGCCGATGCGGGCGCCGAGTTCCGCGAGCGAGGCGACGACGTTGGCGGTGTCCTCGGCGGAGATCCACCACACGAGGTCGTAGTCGGCCATGAACCGGTGCACGTACTCCAGCGCCACCTGTGTCTTGCCGACACCGCCGAGCCCGAACAGTGCCTGGGACTGCGGCAGCACCACGGAGATGCCGCTGCCGAGCTGCTCGCGGACCTGGTCCAGGACGACGCCCCGCCCGGTGAAGCCGTAGTTGCGCTGGGGCGCGTTCCAGATAGCCGGGGTGCTGCCGGGAAAACGCGTACTCGAGGGGTCGCTGTCGACGGGCCGGACCGGCAGTTCCAAGGCCCTCAGCAGCGCCCCGACACAACTCTCCTCGCCCAGCCGATGCAGGTCGACCGGGTTGTGCTCCAGGTAGGTCTTCGACAACCGCACCTCCTCGACCCGCAGCGGGATCACGGTGCCGTGCGGGGCGTCCCGGTCGGAGTCGGTGAGGGCGCGCCAGGCGGCGTCGGCGTACCGGGACTTGCGAAAGCCGTTCGACAACAGGACGAGGGTCCTCGCTCCGGCGTCCGAGTGTTCGACAGGACCGGCGGAGATGTCGTGCGGTGTGACGTCGCAGCCGACGCGCTTGAGCAGCGACCTGATCCAGTCGGCCCACATGCGGTTCTCCGCCGCGTAGGCGATGACGACACGGGGCGCGGTCGTCGTCGGCCGCCGCCGCACGAACGCGTCGCGGCAGCGCAACCGCACCGGCTCCGGCACCGTCGGCAGCGTGTTGACCTCGCCGTCCGAGACCACCGAGGCGAGCCGCTCGAAGGCGGACAGCAGGGAGTTGGGGATCCCGGTCTCGTCGCCGACGGTGGCGAGTGTCTCCTCGTACGCGTAGTACGGCCGGTACGGGATCTCGACGGCGCCCCAGTACGCCGCCATTTCCTCGGGGCCGAGTTCCTCGCCGTCGCGGCCCTTGGGCAGTCCGTCGAACTGCAGCCGGGCCAGTGCCCGTCCGGCGTCGGCCTTCTCCTTCTCGCCCTCGTCGATGCGCATCGGCACGGGCAGTACGCGGATCCTGCGCTTGCGGTATCCGTCCTCGATGCTCCGGGCCACGGCCGCGGCGCCGTTCATGGCCTGGTCGCTCAGGGTGAAGCAGTCCACGACCACGTCGGGCATCTGGATGGTGCAGATGTCGGCGTTGTCGGACAGGCCGGTGCGGCTGTCGATCAGGACGTAGTCGTACGAGGCCTTCATGTCGTCGCGCAGCGCGTCGAGGAAGAGGCCGCCGCCCAGCCGCTCGTAGAAGTTGTCCCACTCGAAGGACGACACGGTCGCGGAGTACGAACGGTCCTGGCGGCCCGCGGAGAGGAAGTCGAGCGAACCGCCGTCCGCGAAACGCAGTCCCAGGCGTTCGGGTGTCAGCGACAGGGCGTGCCGCTCGACGCGCGCGTAGTCGAGGTGCCAGGCGCCGGAGCGCTGGGCCGCGGTGGTCGCGGTCGTCGCGGCCCAGGCGTACTCGTTGATCAGGTCGATGACGCCGGTGGTGGCGGCGAGCGCGTTGGGGTCGAGGAAGGGGTGGAAGAAGCGGTGCAGCCCCGGAGCCTCCAGGTCCCAGTCGACCGCCAGGACGCTCTTGCCGTTGGCGGCGAGTATCCACGCCGTGTTGGCCAGCGCCATGGTCCGGCCGGTGCCGCCCTTGTACGAGTAGAAGGTGATGATGCGTCCGTCCTGCGCGGCGGTCATGCTTCTCCTCCGAGGTCGGGTCCGCCTTCGCGGTACGGCAGATGGGTGGGGCCCGTCAGACGGGGCCTGCGAACCGGCGGGCCCAGGGGTGGATGGACCTCGGCGTGCCTGAGGTATTGCCGGGTCGTGTGGGCGACGACGGCCGGGAGTACGTCCGTGAATGCCTTCAGGGTGGGTACGCCGTCGACCGCGGCCCGGCAGTCGGTGCGCCGGCCCCGGTCCAGGATCAGCGGCAGGGTGCGCTCCAGCTCTTCCGCGAGCCGTCGGCCCTCGTCGCCGTGACACTGGCTGTCGCCCCGGTTCCAGGGGACGATCGCGCTGACCCAGGGGTCGGCGCTCGCGTCGAACGCCTTGAGCCTGCACTGCCGTTCCGCGTCGGCGAGTGCCCAGCGGTCGATCAGGAGGATGCGGGGGCGGCTCGGCGGCAGATGGCCGGGGCCGTCCGGCAGCGGTTCCGCGCCGGTGTCGTCGTCGAAGTCGGACACCGTGATCAGGTAGTCGAGGGAGCCGATCAGCTCCTCGGCGAGCGCGGGCAGTGGGCGGGTCGACTCCGAGTGGTACGGGTTCCAGTCCCGGGCGTCCTCGCCGTACGGGCTGTCGTCACGGTGCTTGGGGATGCTGTGCCGGGTGGGGGCCGCCACGGTCAGATGGATGCGCCGCCGACCCGTGTCGATGTGCCGCGGACCCGTGTCGATGTGCCGCGGACCCGTGTCGATGTGCCGCGGACCCGTGTCGCGCGGCTCGAACAGATTCCGTGTGCCCTCGTACGAGGGGAGACGGCCGGGTGGCAGCGGCGAGTCGTGCGCGACCCGCACGATCCGCCGGGCCAGGCCCAGTACGGCTTCCTCGTACTCGTCCCGCAGCCGGGCCAGTTTGATCAGTCCGTAGATCCCGTCGTCCGCGTAGCGGTGCCCGAAGGCGGCGTGGTCGATGCGGATGTGCCGTAAGAAGTCGGGGAGTTGGTCGTGTTCGATGCGCGTCCACAGGACGGGGACGGCCCCGGAACCGGCGGTGGCCCGTGCCCACGCCCTGCGCTCGTTGAACGCGAACCACTCCCGCCCGCAGCTCTCGCTCGTGAAGTAGCGAGGTGAGAACAGCGGTACGAACACCCGGCAGGTCGCGAGATTCTCGCGGAGTTTCCTGGGCCAGCCCTCGCCCGGCCGGGTCTCCCGGTCCATGAAACCCGCGGGGGCGCCGGCCGGAAGATCCGTGAGCGCCATGACGTGGTCGCACAGATCCGTGAAGAACGCGCGCACCCAGTGATCGGGGTCCCCACCGCCCGGACCCCGGCCCGGCGTGTGCGGATGGCTCAGGTAGAAGTACGGCCGGTTGTCCGAGACCCGATCGGGCATGTCCACATGTCCCCCTGCCCGTGGATGAACCCTCACCCCGCCCGCGCGGACGTCGTCGTCCGGCGGGAACCAACCATGTTCCCGACCGCCGACCCCCACGGGTGGCTTGTTTCACGTCAATCAACGGCGATATCTGGACATCTCCCCGGCTGCCCAGTCGACCGCCTCCCGCATTCCGAACAGCAGGACGGCTTTCCCTGCCACTTCCCGCTCCGCCACGAGATCACGCGGAAACCGGGCCCCGATCGCCGCGAAGTTCCCGTCGTCCGGCGCGACATCCTGTCCAGGGCGAAACACCGTCCACCTGATCGGGTAGGCTGGGCGCCGTGCGTTGCGAGAACCAAGCGCGTACACCGTGCTGATCGAGAGCCAAGACAGCACATGCACCTCCAAGCTTTGCCCTATCAAACCGGGCTGGTTTCAACCCGGCTGGTGTTGATCGTGGAAGACCTGTTGGGTCGCTGACCCGCAGGCAGCGTGAGCCAGGAATCCCCCTGCTTCAGCTGGGGGAGGATTCAAGAACAGATCCGCCAGGCGGACGCGATCAGCCATGGTGCCGCTTCCACTCGGCCCGCAGTTGCTCGGCCAGCACCGCGCCGGTCCTGGTCAGTTCGTGCTCCGGTGCGGCGGCCAGCTCCGCCAGGGCGCGGCCCGCCCGTTCCAGGGCCCGGGCACGCGCGTCCGGGGCGCCGGCCCAGGAGGAGGCGTTGCCGAGCTCCGCGCTCGCCTCGTCGAGGAGCTGTCCGGCCCGGTTGCCCGGCACGTTCAGATCGGCCGCTTCCCGCAGTGCGGTGAGCCGGGCGAGGCGTGCGGCGCGCGGCAGTTCGCGGATGAACTCCTCGGACTCGATGTCCACGGCCACGCCCAGCGCGCCGAGACCGTGCGCGCCGAGCCGCACTCCCGTGCCCGGCGCGAGCGGGGTGATCGTGGTGGGGAGGGGGGCGTCGACACGGAGCCCCCCGTGGGGCGCGCGCTCGGTCGGCATCTCGTACGCCGTCCGCAGCCGTTCGGAGAAACGGGCCAGGTCGGTGGGGTCCAGGGGAGGGGTGACGGGCGCGGGGTAGCAGTCCCGCAGCGGATCGGCGTCGTCGACGACCAGGGGCGCGCCGGTCGCGAGGTCCACCCTCCTCAGCGGGCGCCATGCGGCGGGGCCGTCCTCAGGGGTGTACACCTCACCGCCCTCGGTGCGTACCCGTGCGCGGCCCGCCGTCACACTGGCCTCGACGCGGCCGGGCCCCGGCAGTGTCAGGGTGCCCAGGGTCGGGAGGTGCAGCTCCGGGGCGGACTGGTCCCAGCTGAGCCGCACGGCGGCACGCGCGCGGACCGCCACGGCGACGACCGCCGCCGCCAGGTACGCGGGCGTGGTGGCCCGGCCGTGCAGGAAGTGCTTCAGGGCGGTGTGCAGATAGGGATGGGTGAGGATCACGTCGAGGTAGGGCGCGGTGCCCTGAGCGCCGTCGAGGTCCAGGAGCGCCTGCCACACCTCGTCCCAGTCCGGTTCTCCGGTGTGCCGGGCCGCGATGAGGGACAGCGTGTGACGGTCCGACTCGACCTGCGCGAAACGGAGTTCCTCCGCGCTGAACACAGCCGGACTGAGGGCGTGTTCCGTGATCCGCTCGGCGACGCCGTCGACGAAGGCGCGCAGGTCGGCGCAGAAGACGGAGGGGTTGTCGAAGCCGCGTTCACCGCTGTACCGGTGCGCGTACAGCCCTCCGCCGCACGACGCGACCACCGGGCAGCGGCGGCAGGTGTCGCTGACGCCGTCGATGCCGAGCTGGCGGGCGCGTACGCCGGGGTGCCGCGCGAACTCCTCGAAGCTGTGCCGGAAGACGTCGTACCCGGTCGCCGGGGCCCCCTCGTAGGCCACCTTCAGCGAGTCCGCCTGCTCGAAGCTGCCGTCGGTCTCCACCACCGCGAGGTCGCTCGGCGCGAGCCCCAGAGACTCCGTCGAGCTCGGTCCACCGCGCAGGGTGCTGAGCACGGACTCGAAGGTCCGCACCGGCACCGTGCGCCCCTGCCGGTCCCAGTGGTCGAAGATCCTGAGCAGCCAGTCGGCGTACGCGGTCGGTGCGTTCGGTGGTCTGGGCGGTGGGGTGTCCCAGGTGGAGTGCGGAAGCAAGTAGTCGATCCGGGGCGGTTCGAGCGCCGCGAGGGCGTCGTGCACGGCTACGGGATCGTTGGCGATGTCCACGGTGCACAGCAGGCCGCTGTAGAGGTGCTGGTACTCGGGGGTGCGCAGCAGGTCGATCGCCCGGAGCACCCGGTCGTAACTGCTGCGGCGTCCGCGGTCGAGCCGGTGCCGGTCGTTGGCGGCGCGGTCACCGTCGAGCGAGACGCTGACCTTGACGTCGAATTCCCTGAACACGTCGAGATGGCGGGTGTTCAATCGCACGCCGTTGGTGTGAATGCGGAGATCGAGAGCGGTGACCGGGGAAAGAGCGCGGGTGAGTTCCGCACAGATACTTCTCATGCGGGTGGGACCCACGAGAAGGGGCTCACCGCCGAGAAGGATCACGGAAACCGTCGGGAGTTCATGCGCTTCCGCATACGCGGCGAATCGATGGGCGGCCATTCCGAGCGTTTCCCCGGAAATGAAGGTCGGTCGCCCTTTCCAGCTCTGATCGGCGTGCTCGTACACATAACAGTGATCGCAGGCGAGGTCGCATCTGCTGTGGACCTTGAGAATGAGCTGCCGTAGCGAGGCATCGCTGTTCACGTGCTGAAGGGTAACGGCTGCGGAAGGATGCCGCGGTAGCCAACTCCATGATTATTTGAGGGAGTTGGCCACCCGTTGCCACAGTGGGCGTGACTTTACACAGCCGAGTTGAAGGTGATTGGCTTGATCGGGTGCTTTCCGGGGAGATCCGCCGCACGCTCGGCGGACCGCACCGCGGTGGTTCCGAGCGGGTCGATGGCCGAAAGAGGTGTGTGCTGCCTGCGCGTGCGCCGGGGCTCGGACGAGGAACGCGTCGTCGACGTCACCGAAAGATTCATTTCACCGCTTTCATCGGGGGCTTTCAAAGGGCCACTTGATCCCACACATACCGCCGGGCCCGGGTGCGGGGCAATGGGGGCGATGCCCGCCTGGGCGAATCCCGGCCACATCCTGGGATCGGGGCGGTTCGGTGGGCGCCGACCGCTCACAGGGGCGACTGCCAGGTGACCGTCGTACCCGCGCCGTCCTCGCTCGTCCCACGGTTCTCCACCGCACCGTTGTCATGAACCGTGAGCCGGACACAGGACCGGCCGTCGGGAAGCGTCGCCGTCGCGTCGACCGTGACCTCGATGCGGGACACCCCGGCACGGCGCGAGGCGGCGTCCAGCGCGCGGTGCAGCGCGGAGAGGAGCTGGGCGGCGACCGGTTCCGAGACGCGGCTCTCCACCGCGCCGGTGAACCGGGCGGACGGCTGGAAGCCCAGCACCGCCGCCGCACCCGCAGTCTCGCGAAGCACCTTGCCGCGGACGGTGGTGGGGGCGTCGGCGGGCGGTTGCTGGAGCGCGAAGATCGCCGTGCGGACTTCCTGGATCGTGGACTGCAACTCGTCGACGGCTCTGCTCAGAATCCGGTGTACGCCCTCGTCCTCCTCGCCCGTGCTCCTGCGCTGCGTGGATTCCAGCATCATGCCGGTCGCGAACAGCCGTTGGACGACCAGGTCGTGCAGGTCGCGGGCGATCCGGTCGCGGTCCTCGAACACGGCGAGCCGCTCCCTGCTGTGCTGGGCGTCCGCGAGGACCAGTGCCAGCGCGGCCTGCGAGGCGAACTGGGTGGCGAGCAGCCGTTCGACCGGGCTGTACGGGCGGTCACCGCGCCGGCGCGGCAGGGCGAGCGTGCCGATGAGACGGCCGTCCGCCTCGAGTGGCAGCAGCATGTTCGGCCCGAACCGGTGCCGGAGATGCGTGGTCGTCCGCGGATCGGTCGCCGAGTCGTCGATGAACACCGCTTCGCCGCCGAGGAGTTGTTCGAGGACAGGGCTGCCCGGTGCGATCGTGGTGCCGACGATGTCGCCGGGATCGTCGAGCGTGGAGGCCGTCACGAACGTCATGCCGCCCTCCTCGGTGGGCTGCAGGATGATGCCCGCCGAGGCGTCGGCGAGGATACGGGCCCGCTCGGCGACGGTCATCAGCGCGTCGGCGGCGGCCTCGCCGGTGAGCAGTGCGGTGGTGACGGCCGCGGCGCCCTCGAGCCAGCGCCCGCGCTGCCGGGCCGCCTCGTACAGCCGGGCGTTGCCGATCGCGCTGCCGGCCTGGTTCGCCAGCACCCGCAGCAGCTGCTCGTCCTCGTCCGTGAACGGACCGCCGCGCTTCTCGGCGAGATACAGGTTCCCGAACACCTCGTCGTCGACGCGGATCGGGACGCCCAGGCGGTTCTCCGACCGTCCGGTGAAAGGCCTTTGGCAGACCGCGACCGATGCGGGCAGGTCGGCCGCACGGATCTCCACCAGGCCTTCCTGCCCGGGGTCGGCCGTCCCGAGCGCCGCGTACCGCGCCCCCGTCAGCTCGGCGGCGCCCTTCACGATGTGCTGGAGCGTGGCCTGCAGTTCGAGGTCGGTGCCGACGTTGAGGACGGCCTCGAGGAGGGACGGGAGACAGGGGAGGGGGTCGGTGGGGTTGGTGGGGTCGGTCATACGAGGCCCCGGCGTCCTGAGTGTTTTGGGTGTCCTGGGTGTCCTGGGTGTCACTCCGCCAGCGGGTCCAGGACCAGCGGCTCGATCTTGCCCTCCAGCATGTAGCCCAGCCCCTGCACCGCGCACACGTCGGGCCGTTCGGCGATGTGCACCGGCATGCCCGTCGCCTGCCGCAGCATCTGGTCGAGCCCCGGCAGCAGGGCGCTGCCCCCGACCATCATGATCCCGCGGTCGGCGAGATCGGCCACCAGGTCGGGCGGGCAGGCGCGCAGCACCTTCCCGATTCCGTCGAGTACGGCGGTCAGCGGGGTCTGGATGGCGTCGCGCACGGCGGCGGTGTCGACCTGCACGGAACGGGCGAGGCCGGTCGCCACGTCCCGCCCGTGGATCTCCGTCGACGCGGGGCCGTGCGGAGTGAGCCCGTTCCCGGAGAGGGCGAGCTGCAAGGGCCGTACGGACTGTGACGGCAGCATCAGCTCGTGCTCGTGACGCAGGTGCTGCACGATCGCGTGATCCACCGCCTCACCGCCCACCGGAAGGCGCGCGGCGGTCACGATGGATCCCAGCGACAGCACGGCGACCTGGGTGGCGGCGGCCCCGCACACCATGATCATGGTGGCTTCCGGCCGTTCGACGGGCAGCCCGCAGCCCACCGCCGCGGCGATGAGCGTGTCGACGAGCTCGACCCGCCGCGCCCCCAGTCCCACGAGTGTCTCGATCGCGGCGCGCTGCGCCAGCGGGTCCGCGTCGTGCGGGGTGCAGGCCGCGGCCCGCAGCCGCGGCTTGCGGCGCAGGGTGCGCCGCACCTTGTCGCCGAGCAGGTGGCGCAGCATGCGCTGGGCCATGTCGATGTCGACGACCGTGCCGCCGGACACCGGCCGCATGACCCGGATGTAGTCGGGGGTACGGCCCGTCATCTTCTCCGCGAACTCGCCGACCGCGATCAGCGCACCGGTCTTCGTGTTGATCGCGGCGACACTCGGCTGGTCCACGACCAGTCCCGCGCCCTTCACATAGACACGGGTCCTGGCCGCGCCCAGGTCGACGGCGAAGTGGCAGCGGCGCAGCTGCTCCAGACTGGCGGTCATGGCGGGTCCTCCCGAGAGCGCAGACCGTGGGGCTCCGCCGGACGGCGGTCCTCTCTCGCATCGTGCGGGCGACGGGAGCGGGGCGCCTCTTGTGGAGGGCCGGGTGGGGGTGCCGCCGGGCGTGTGATCTCAAGGGGAGCGGGGGGAGCGGACCGCATCGAGGAGGGGGTTGTGGCTCCACACCAGGAGTTGTGCGCCTCCCGCCGCGAGCAGACGTGTCCTCGTAGGCTGGTCGGGCGTGAAGGCGAGGAACGGTACGCCGAGCGTGCGTGCCGCCGACTGTTCGGCGACGGTGGAGCCGATCATCAGGCAGCGCTGGGCCGGGATGCCCAACCGGTCCAGAGCACGGCGCAGGCTGTGGGTGTGGGGCATGATCAGACCGAGGTCGGGGTCACGGCCGTGGACGCCGCCGCGTACCGACGTGTCGAGGCCGCGTCTGCGCAGATAGGTCTCGACGGCCGCCGTCGCGATGTCCGTCACCACGGTCAGGCCCACGCCCCGCGACTCCAGGGTGCGGACCAGCAGATCGGCGCCGGTCCGGGGCGGCGAGCTGCGGGCGGCCCGGGTCTCGATCGCGTCGAGCCGTGTCCGCAGCTCGTGGGCGAGTTCGTGCCGGGCGAAGGTGCGCAGCAGGTCGAGCGGGTTGGCGTACCCCTCCAGAGGGTCGCCGTGCGGCAGCGGCTGCCCCGGCGACGGGGCGGCCTCAGGGCCACGCCGCTCCACCAGGAGCCCGGCGAGCTCACGCAGCGCCGTGGCCGACTCGCCCGGCCCGTACAGGCGGGTCAGGGGGCCGTCGAAGCCGAGGAGCACACCTTCGGCCGCCAGGAGGGCCTCACCCACGGAGGTGTCGGGGCGCCGGGGCGCCGGGGTGTTCGGTCGCGGCGGTGCGCTCAGCGAGACACTCCAGTCCAGGGCGTAACCGGGCAGCACCCATCGGCTCAGTCGGGCGTCGAGCACTTCGTCCGCCTCGGACAGGTGCGAGGGCGGGTAGTCGGAGGTGAGTGAGAGGAGTTCCGCCAGCAGATGGCGTGTCAGATACCCGGGTACGTCGCCCCTGCGCTGCCGCACCGCCTCGGCCGGGTCGGTGACGCGCCAGGTCACCTGTCCGCGTGCGGCGAAAACGGGTACCTGGTCCGTCTCCGGCCCCGGGACGTCGAGTTCGAGTGCGGTTCGGCGTTCGGTGAGATCGACTTCGTAATAGCTCTCGGCTGTGGGGCTCGGGGCGATATGGCGCGAGGCGGGGCGGAGTTCGCCGTGGGGGAGGGCGTAGACGACGGTTCGCTTCCTGCCCAGGGGCTGGGGGAGCTCGGTCCGGGTGGTGGGGAGGGGGTACGGGCCGCGGACGGGGGGCGGCGGGTGGGTGCCGTCGTAGGCCGAGCGCGGCAGATGGCAGAGACGGTGCCAGCCGCTGTACCGGCCGTCCTCCGATTCGGGATCGAGCGGACTCAACAGCGGCACGGAGGCCGGGTCTTCTTCGTCCAGCTCGTCCCTGAGATACCACGGCACGGCGATGATGCCGCGCGCCTCCGACGCCTCCAGCGCGGCCTGGACGGCGTCCGGGTCGGGTCGTTCGGAAGGTCCGTCGGTGTCGACGCACCAGAAGGTCACGCGCACTCGCGGGCCGCCCAACTCCACGATGATGTCCGGCAGTCGGAGCAGCGTGGCGGAGAGCAGTGGCAGCGCGGACACGCCCTCCTCGGTGACGGCGGTGTGGATGTGGCCGCGCCTGCGCAGTTGGTACTGATCCCGCTCCAGGCCGCTCTCCGTCAGCAGCCGGGTGACCGCCCGGCCCAACGCGGCGAGTGCGTCCGGGTCCTGGGGGCCGTCCGCGAAGTCGAAGAAGACGCAGGTGCGGTACAAGGTGTACGGCAGTGGTGGGTGATCCGGCCGGAGGTATCCGGGCCGCTCGGTCGTGTACGAGGGGTTCTCGACCGTGTACGAGGGCCTTTCCTCGACCGGGCCGTTCGTCAACCTCCTGCGCTGGAGGGCGAGCTGGTGCAGTCGGCGGAAGTCCTCGCGCGACGGGTGCGCGCGGACGAGGGCGGCAAGGTCGGTCGCGGTGCCCTCGAAGTCGCCGAGGTCCAGGCCGAGTTCGGCGCGGGTCGCGCAGAGTGAGAGACGGAGTTGGAGGAGGCGGGTGCGGGCGGCTTCGGCGGCGGGGCCGGGGACGTCGTCCAGTGCGGTGCCGTGCCACAGCGCCAGAGCGTTGTTCACGTGGGCGAGGGCGAACTCGTAGCGCCCGTCCGCCCGTTCCCTCTCCGCGCTCGCCACTGAGCGCCGGCAGTCGACCACGTCCACGAAGTCCGCGCTGGTGTGCAGGGCGTAGCCGTCGGAGAGGGTGGCCAGGACACCGGGGCCGAGGGCGTTGCGCAGCCGGGACGCGTAGGTGCCCAGGAATGCCCGGGCACGCGCGGGAGGCTTTGGGCCCCAGATGCCCTCGGAGAGTTCGCCGTGGGTCACCTTGCGGCCGTGCCGGAGGAGAAGCATGCAGAGCATGGCCCGCTCCTGGGGGGAGCCGAGGGCGAGGGGGCGGGTGCCGCGCTCGGCTCGCGGCGGGCCGAGAAGGGTGTAGCGGAGCGGGGAGTGGGCCGACTCTGCCCAGCGGGGAAGATCGGGGCTGCGGAGGAGGTCCGCGCCCTGTTGCCGCAAGGCGGGGTTGTCGGCCAGCAGCAGCCGCAGGGCCGAGGTGTAGGTGGGGCGCACCTGGGTCGGCAGGGCGGTCAGCTGTTCGGGCAGGACGTGGCCGCCCGCGCGTGCCGGCCCCCCCGACGACAGCTGGAAGACGAGCCGGCCCAGCGCGCGGAGATCCGATGCCATCCCTTCTTCCCCTGCCGCGTGGGCGAGATCGGGGGGGGTGAGCTTGGCTGTCCCGTCGGGCAGGATCAGGATCTTGGTCATGTCGGGTCCGCCGTGTGTGACACCGGCCCCGTGGATGGTTGTGAGGGCGGCGGCCAGCTGCCGCCCCAGCGACACCAGCAGCGGAGCCGGGAGACGATAACCACCCGCCGAGGCAAGGGAGTTCAGCGCGACTCCGTCCAGATGTTCCATGACGACGTACGGCTTCTCGTCCTCGACGCCGTAGTCGTGGACCTTCACCACATTCGGGTGGTCGATGCCCGCTGTCGCCCGTGCGTCCCGCAGAAAATCCTGCGGGTCGACCCGCGACGGATACAACCGCACCACCACCTCCCGCCTCAGCTCCGTGTCCTCGGCCCGCCACAGGGAACCGCTCGGCCCGAGCCGCTCGACGAAGCGGTAGCGGTCGCGCAGTGCCGGTGTGCGGCGCGGCGACCGTGCGTGCTCCGCAGCCGTCCCCAGCAGCCTCCGTACGCTCTCTGGACGCACCGTCGCGATCGGCTCGCCCCCGCCCGCCGCCTCCGTACCGGTGGCCGTCGGCGTACTCGCCCGGAACTCCCCGGCCGCCGCCCCCGCCCGCTCGTCGATCGCCGCCCCCATCCGGGCCAGCAGCCGGGAGGTCCGCCCGCGGGCGGTACGCGGCAGGCTGCGCAGCAGCAACTCCTGCACGCCCGGCCGGAAGGCGTACGACCCCTCAGGCCCCGGCACGGTGGTGAGCATGCCGCTGAGGATGACCTCGGCCAGGTGCTGAGGGCGCGGACGCGGCTCGACCGCCGCCTGGACCAGGCGCATGACGGGCAGGTCGGGACGCCCGACCGCGAGGTGTCCCGCGAGCCGGAACGCCTCCGGGGACGCGCTCGCACGGAACCGGAGAACGAGCTCCTCCGCAGGCAGCCGGGTGACGTCGCTCCGGTTCGCGGACGCGTCCGGAGGGGCGGGCCGAGAGGTCAAGTGGGCGACCGAACCGGGGAGCTGACTGCCTCCCGGGTTCGCCACGAGTGCCGACCAGTGCGCCAGCCAGGCCGCGTCCGGTTCCAGGACCGGGAGGGGAACGGCGTCGGCGGCACCGGGTTCGCCGGAGGTTTCGTACGGCGTGAAGGCCAGCGAGGAGAGCGGGGCCGCCGGGAACGGGGCCGACAGGAGGCCGGGGGTCGTGGACAGTGCCGTATCACCCCACAGGCGTTCCGGGAGGGGCTGGACCAGGGCCAGTGGCATCCGGTGGGACCAGCGCCGCAGCGTGGCGTACCAGCGGTCGCCCGCGGGGCCCGCCCACCACTGCGGGCCCATGCAGTCGCTGACCAGCAGGGTGATGGTGCGTCCGTCGCCGGGGACGTCGCCGCCCGTGCCCGAGACCGTGCCGTCGGGGTGGGCGCGATGCATGGTGAGTGTGCGGAAGACGCCCGACTGGGCCAGGACGGTATGGAGTTCGTGGATCAGGGGGTGCCAGACGGGCATCGTGGGGCCGGTGTCGCGGACCAGGCGCAGGCTCAGCCAGCGCTCCCGTGCGGGGCGCAGGACCGGCAGCCACCACTCCGGGTCGCCACCCAGACGGGCGATGCGGTGGGCGGTCGCCGACTCGTCGAGTTCGTGGCCGACGGGCGCGGCGCTGAGGCGTTTGAGCGGGCGCAGGGCCCGTTGCAGCGCCAGCGGTCGGCGCAGCATCGGAGGTGCGGGGGCCAGCAGCGACGTGTGGGGCGTCCCCGTCCCCGTCCCCGGGCCCGCGAGGCTCGGCAGGTGGAGCGGGACACGGTTGTCGTTGCGCGGCTGGGCAGGGAGCTCCGGGTCTTCCTCGATAGGCCCTGGCTTCTTCTCGGGAACCTCCGGCTTCTCGTCCTTCTCGTCGGCGGAAGGCGTGGGCGGGGTACGCGGTTCCTGTACGTCTTCGGGGGCGGGACCGGGCCTGGTGGCGGGGCCCGAGTCCGCCATCTGTGCGGCCAGCCACAGCAGTTCGGCCAGTTCGACCGGTGTCGGGGGCGTGCCGTCGCCCGCCTCGGCCAGGATTTCGGCCAGGCGGCCCAGCAGCCGTGCACCGGTCGGCTCAGAACGCATCGGTCTCCGGTGCCTCGCTCAGGTACGGCATCAGCTCCTCCGCCAGTTCGTCGAGGGACTCGGGGGCCAGCCCCGACGCGCCGGCCAGGTAGATCGCGTTGAGGAGCTGGTCCGTGGCGAGGTCACCGCCGGACGCCCGGGACAGGAAGCGGGTGATGAGGGTGCGCGCGTAGTCGTCGGGTTCGCCCAGGTGGGCGCGGACGATCCCGGCGAGATGGTCGTCCTCGGGCTGGCGCAGCCGCAGGGTGACACAGCGGCGCAGGAAGGCGGGAGGGAACTCGCGCTCGCCGTTGCTGGTGAGCACGACGAAGGGGAAGGCGCGGCAGCGCACCCGGCCCCGGGCCACCGGGACGCGCTCGTCGGTGCCGTCGACCATCACCAGCGCGTCGGGCGTGTGCCGTGCCGCGCGGACCAGCTCGGGGATCTCGTACTGGCCCTCCTCCAGCACGTTCAGCAGGTCGTTGGGCAGATCGAGGTCGCTCTTGTCGATCTCGTCGATGAGGAGAGCGCGCGGGCGGGCGTAGGGGAGGAGGGCGGTGCCGAGGGGGCCGAGCCGCAGGTGGTCCTCGATGCCCGACTCCGCTTCCCCCTTCGGGTACGGCGTCACCCGCGTGCCGCGTGCCGCGTACAGCCGCGACAAGGGGTCGTACTGGTACAGGCCGTCGTGCAGCGTGCTCCGGCTGGTGATGTTCCAGCGCAGTACCGGCCCGAGGCGCAGCTCGCGGGCGACCGCGTACGCGAGGGACGACTTTCCGGTGCCGGGCGGGCCGGTCACCAGCAGCGGGCGGCGCAAGTACAGTGCCGCGTTGACGAGTTGGACGCTGCGCTCGGTGGCTTGGTAGGTGCGGGCGCGGTGCCTGCGGTCGGGGGAGGCGGCCGAGCTGTCGTCGCCCTCGGCCGGGGTGTCCAGCGCCGGTCCGCCGTCGAAGGCCCGCCAGGGTGGGGGCGGGGGCAGCCGGGTGATGCCGTCGTGCGGCTCGTTCGTGCCGGTGTAGACGGGCCACAAGGGCATGTGAGGGCTCTCCGGTTCTCCGTGGATCGAGGGACTGTCGGGCTTCAGGTGAGGGGCGAGCTCAGCGGGGCGGCGGGTTCGGGGAAGCGACGGGGGTCGTCCCACAGGAGCTGCACGTCCTTCGCCCAGTGCCGGTCGGGATCGTCGGAAGCCTCCACCGCCTCGCGCAACGCCAGGATGTGGCGGGGAAGTTCGACCGGGGGCAGCCCGCCGACGTACGCGTCGATCTCGTCGAGGAAGTCGCAGCTCCCGTCGTGTCCGGGGCCGCCCGCGCAGCCCGTGCGGGACCAGAGCAGCACCGGGACCGGGGCGTTCAGGGTCACGTCGAAGCGTTGCCCGGCGCGGGCGGGTGGCAGGGAGAAGGCGGCGAGCTGGGCGTCCTCGTGCCGCAGCCGGAAACGGAGCTTGGTCGGCTTCTCGTCGTTCGCGCAGTCGATGCGGTGCAGGGGCGCGCCGGCCCGTCTCTCCAACGCCTCCCATTTACGAGACAGTTGATGCCGCACGCCACCGCGGCGGCGCGTCCGGTCGGTCACGACGAGCGGGTACGCGCAGCCCAGCGGGGTGTCGTCGTCCGCGCCGCGCGCCCAGTGCGCGACCGGCTCGTCGAGCCAGGCACGGGGCAACACGAAGGCAATCAGTTCCTCGGCATCCGGCTCCAGTTGGACGAAGGCGTCGTCGATGCACTCCTGGACGTACGCCCGTACACCGGACCGCGGCAGCCGACGCGCGCCCACCGGCCGCCGCGTTCCGGCGCGGTACGCGGACACCACGACGTTGACCTGGTCGCCGCCCGCCCCGCTGTGGTCGATCTCGATGAGGATGGGGGACCACGAGGGGGTACGGGAGGGCGCGGACGGTGCGTCCAGCAGCTCCGCCAGCCGGCCGGCGAACCGGGCGAGGGCCTGTGGGTCCGCCACTTCCCACAGCACGTACCAGGCCGCCGCCCACAGGGAGGCGAACCCTTCCTCCGGCAGCGGCGGGCCGAAGGGGCCCACGGCGTCGACATACAGCCGGTTCGGATCGCAGCCGAGCCGTAGCCGCTCCGCACGCTGCACCAGGGTGCGCAGCCGTTCCTTCGAGACCGGCCGGTGCTCGGGCGTGGGGATCAGCTCGCCGAGCCCCGGCCAGTAGCGGGCCATGACATGGCTGGGCAGCATCCGGCCGTTGCGTACGTCCTTGGCGCCCGAGGCCGCTGAGACCATGCCGACCACCCTGCCGTCCGCGAGGGTCACCGCCGCGCCGCTGAACCCGGCCGCCAGCGGTTGTCCGTGTGCGCTCCACGCCTCCAGCTGCACCCACTCGTCGGCGATCAACTGGTCGGAGGTGGCCCGGTATTCGGCGAGCGTGCCCTCGTCGTAGCCCCTCGGGAAGCCGTAGGCGATGAGCCGGGGGTACGGGTCGGCGTACGCGTCACCGGGCGGGGCGAAGACGGCCGGGGCGAGCGGCACCGCACGGTCCAGTTCGAGGACGGCGAGGTCGCCGGGGTCCGTCTCACCCCCGGCCCAGTCGCCGCGCGAGATCACCGTGGCGGACAGCTCGCCGAGCGACCGGTCCTGCGGGAAGGAGACCGTCACCGTCGACGCCCCGCTTCTGCGGACGACATGCGCGCAGGTCAGGACCCGGCGTCCGGAGACCAGGAAGCCCGCGCCGACCTCGCCCCCGCAGACGATTCGCGCATGCCAGGACGTGCTGCTCATGACCGCGCGGCGGTCTCCGGGGAGCCGTCGGACCGCCCGGGCGACCAGGACAGCTTGACCACCAGGTGGCCCTCGACCGCGCTCTTGGCGATCAGCGCGCCGGCCTCCGCGGTGAGTTTGACGCCGAACTCGATCTCCACCGAGTCGGGGCGCAGGCTCCCGTCGCGGAACACGCTGAGCGCGGACTCCGCGGCGGCCCGTACGCCCTCCAGGGAGCCCTCGAAGGTGCGCGCGGCCTGGACCGTACCGTCGGCGCGGGAGACCAGTCGGGAACCGGACCCGTCCTCGATGCCCTCGACGACGACCAGCGTCCCGTCGTCGGTCTTGAACTCCACCAGTCCGTCCATACGAAACCCCCGTCATCCGTGCCCCTTGAGCATCTTCATTGTTACGGACGGTGCTTGGGGCTGTCCCGGTTTCCGCGGCTCGCGCCCGTCTGTCCTGGCGTGCCCTGGCGTGTCCTGGCGGGAAGACGCCAGGGCGCCTTCCCGCCAGGTCGGGTCAACTTCCCCGCAACACAAGCCCCCTGAGACTCATCGCAGCACCAAGGTCTGTCGGCAACAGAGAGAGGGCACCGATGACCAGAGGACCAGCGAGACGCGGGGCGGCGCTACTGTCAGCCGGACTCGTGCTCGCCGTACTGCCCATGGGGCAGGCGGGCGCGCAGAACACCGTCACCCCGGTGTCGACGCGGGCCGCCTCAGCTGCCCACACCGTCACCCTCGTCACCGGCGACAAGGTGACCGTCACCGACCTCGCAGGCGGCAAGAAGACGGTCACCGTCGAGCGCCCCAAGGGGGCCGCCGGCGCTGTGCGCACGCAGGTGGCGAACGGCACCGTCACCGTCGTACCGGACGAGGCGCTGCCGTATCTGCGGGCGGGCACCCTCGACCGGCGGCTGTTCGATGTGAGCGAGCTGATACGGCAGGGGCTCACCGACAAGAAGACCGACGAGCTGCCGCTGATCGTGACGTACGACCGGACGGCACGTACGGCCACCCCGCGCGGCGCCGAGCGGACGCGCGCGCTGCCCAGCATCCGGGGCGCGGCCCTCGCCGCGGACAAGGGGCGGACGTTCTGGCGGGCGGTGACCCGGCAGGCGGGCATCGACAAGGTCTGGCTCGACGGGCGGGTCGAGGCCGACATGGCCGAGAGCAATGCGCAGATCGGCACGGAGCAGGCCTGGGAGGCCGGGCTCACGGGCAAGGGCGTCACGGTCGCCGTCCTCGACACCGGCGTCGACGCCGACCACCCCGACCTGGCCGGCCGGATCTCCGCCGGCAAGAGCTTCATCGAGGGGCAGGAGGTCGCCGACCGCAACGGCCACGGTACGCACGTGACGTCGACGGTCGGCGGCAGCGGTGCCGCCTCCGACGGCAAGGAGCGGGGCGTCGCGCCCGGCGCCACGCTCGCTGTCGGCAAGGTACTCAGCGACCAGGGCTCGGGCAGCGACTCGCAGATCATCGCGGGCATGGAGTGGGCCGCGCGGGACGTGGGCGCCAAGGTCATCTCCATGAGCCTCGGCTCGACCGAGCCGAGTGACGGCACCGACCCCATGGCCGAGGCCGTGAACACCCTGTCGCGGGAGACGGGCGCGCTCTTCGTCATCGCCGCCGGCAACTCCGGCGCCTCGTCCTCCATCGGCTCGCCCGGTGCCGCCGACTCCGCGCTGACCATCGGCGCGGTGGACTCCGCCGACCAGGCCGCCTACTTCACCAGCGCCGGCCCGCGCTACGGCGACAATGCCCTCAAGCCCGACCTCTCCGCCCCGGGCGTCGACATCCTCGCCGCCCGCTCCGGGCTCGTGGCCGGCAGCGGTTCGTACACCTCCATGAGCGGTACGTCGATGGCGACGCCGCATGTCGCGGGGGTGGCCGCGCTGCTCGCAGAGAAGCACCCCGACTGGACCGGCGCGCAGCTCAAGGACGCGCTGATGTCGACGTCCGAGCAACTCGACGCGTCCGTCTATGTGCTGGGCTCGGGACGGGTGAGCGTGCCGGACGCGGTGGGCGCCGAGGTCACCGCCACCGGGAGCGCCCATCTCGGCTTCTACAGCTGGCCGTACGACGCGAACAAGCCTGTCACCAGGACGGTGACGTACGCCAACTCCTCTGACTCGGCCGTCGAGTTGAACCTCGCGGTGGAGGGTGCGGTCGACGGGGTCGCGACCCTCGCCGACTCCACGCTCACCGTGCCCGCGCACGGCACCGCGTCCACGACGGTGACGGGCGACGGCTCCAAGGCGCCCGTGGGCGAATCGTCCGGCCGCATCGTCGCCTCCGTGGCCGGGACCCCCGTCGCGCACACCGCGTTCGGGCTGGTCAAGGAGGAGGAGCGGTACACGCTCACCGTCCACGTCAAGGACCGTGCGGGCGAGCCGGCCTCGGCCTATCTCGCGGTGCAGCGGCTGACTGCGGGCGTCGCCCCGTACTCCGCCTTCGTCGACGACTCCGGCACCCTGGAGCTCCGGCTGCAGCCGGGCACGTACAGCCTCACGTCCTTCCTCGATGTGCGGGGCAGCCACGGCGCCGACTCGCTCGGGATCGGCTTCCTCGCGGCGCCCGAGATCACCCTCGACCGCGATCGCGACGTCACCCTCGACGGGCGGCAACTCCGGGAGATCCGGGCCGAGGTGGACCGCCGGACCGAGACCCGGCAACTGCTCATGGAGTACGACCGTAACGCGGGCGGCTCCGACCTGTTCGATGCCGTCCAGGTGCCCGTGAAGTACGACAGCATCTTCGCCGCGCCGACCCCGAAGGTCGCGCAGGGCAGCTTCGAGTACCGGACGGTGTGGCGGCTGGGGAAGCCGTTGCTGGAGGTGAAGGGCATCGGTGCGGCGACGGTGCAGCCGGGCAGCACGCTGACCGAGGGGCGCAGCCGGCTGCCGCTGGTCGATGTCGGGGACGGGCCGTTCACGGGGGTCGAGGGCAAGGCCGTACTCGCACGGCTCGGTGAAGGCGTCGAGCCCGCCGCACTCGCTCAGGCGGCCCAGGACGCGGGCGCCAAGGCGCTGTTCGTGACCGACGACGCGGCCGGGCGGCTCAACGCCTGGTTCGGGACCGAGGACTACGCCGTCCGGCCGCTGCAGATCGCCACGGTGAACGCGGCGGACGCGGCACGGTTGCGGGCGATGGAGCGCGTCGACATGACGGGCACGCGCAACACGCCGTATGTGTACGACCTTTCGGAAGGTCACCAGGGAGCGATCCCGAACGGGGACCTGACCTACGAGCCCGGCGCGCGGGAACTCGCCGTGCTGGACACCAGGTTCTATGCCGACGAGCCCGCGTCGGGCGGCGAGTTCCGCTACTCGCTCACCGATGCCTTCCCCATCGGTATCGGCTTCCGGGAACGGATCGACTACCCGGCCGAACGGACCGACTACGTCTCCACCGGCGCCGGACAGTTGTGGCACGAGAGCGTGAACGTCCAGGACGGCGCGCTGGAGGAACGCGGCGGCCTGGTCCGCTACCGCGGGGGCGCGCACACGACCCTCGACTGGTTCAAGCCCGTCCTGCACCCGTGGCTCGGCACCGGGCTCGGCTGGGGCCAGCAGCGCGCGGGCAACCAGATGCAGTTCAACACGCCCGGCTGGGGCGATTCCGGACCCGACCACACCGGCTTCGGCGACGTGTGGAGCGGGGACAACGGGATAACCCAGTTCACGGAGGTGTACCAGGACGGCACCCGGGTGGACCGGCGCATGGGCTCGGGCGCGTACTACTGGGACGCGCCCGCCGACGAGCACACCTACAAGGTCGTCACGGACACCGCGCTCGACCCCGAGCGCTGGAAACTGTCCACGAAGGGTCACTCCGAGTGGACGGTGAGGTCGGCGGCCACGCCCACCGACCGCTGGACCTATCTGCCGCTGATCAACCTCGGCTACGACGTCGACACCGACCTCGCGGGCGATGTGCGCGGCGGCAGCCGGGTGTCGATGGGGATCTACGCCGAGTACGTGAAGGGCGCGTCGGACACCGGAACCCTCGGCGGCGGCAAGCTGGAGGTGTCGTACGACGACGGGAAGACCTGGCAGGCGGTCCCGGTCAAGGGTGAACGGGCCTCGTGGAAGGGAACGTTGACCGTGCCCCGGGACGCGAAGTTCGTCTCGCTGCGGGCTTCGGCTCAGGACGACCGGGGTGGCTCGGTGAGCCAGGAGATCATCCGGGCGGTGGGGGTGCGGTAGCCGGCCTCACCGGACCCTCGTGCAGACGGCGTCGGCTCCCCTTGGGAGGGGGGAGTCGACGCATGCCCTACCTTCTCAAGCGTTCTCCACGATGCCCCGGATGACTCCCAGGTCCAGCAAGTCCTGGGGCCTGATGCGGAGGTGGTCCGCCGTGGCGCGCACTTCGCTCGCGGGGCGCTTGAGGATCGCGGCCGCGAGCTCCGGCGCGATGACGGAGAAGTAGCTGTCCGGCGCGGCCCAGGTGTTGCCGGGTGCGGCCAGCGCGAGGGCGCCGCCCGAGCCGCCCTCGCCGATCACCAGCGTGGTGACGGGCGTTCGGGCGGTGGCCACGGCGGCGAACAGGTCCGCGATCGCGGAGCCCGCGCCCCCTTGCTCGGCGTCCGCGTCGTTCGCGGCGCCCGGGGTGTCGACCAGCGTGAGAACGGGGATGCCGAGCCGGCCGGCGAGCCGGATCAGCCGGGCCGCGGTGCGATATCCGGCGGGGCGGGTCGCGGTCCCGCACTGCGCCGCGTACGCGACGGTCCGCCCGTCGTGCGCGAAGCCGAAACCGCACAGCATGCCGTCGTCGGTGCCGCCGCAACGGTCACCGCTGATTGCCGCGCGTCGCGTGAAGTACGCGTCCAAGTAGGCGGCGGCGCGAGGGCGTTCGGGCGAGCGGGCGCGCCGCACGGCGTCCCAGCCGGTGCCGGGAAGGTCGGGGGCGCCGAGGGCGAGCGGGGGAGCCGCGGCCGGGGGGTGGGGTAGGGGCGGCGAAGGCGTGAGCAGTTCGAGCCAAAGTGTCATCGTCTCGCTCAAATGATCCTCCCGTACGACGGCGTCCACCGCGCCGGCCGCCACCTGCGCCTCGGCCGTGTACGCCGCCGGGTCCGCGTCGGGGGGCCGGACCCGGGAGCCCGCGAAGCCGACCTGGGCGCCGGGCAGTGCCAGCGTCACGTCGGAACCCGCGCCCAGCGTGGCCCAGCCGCCGCCCGTCGTCGGATCCCGCAGCACGGCGATCTGTGCCAGCCCCGCCTCGCGGGTGAGCGCCGATTGCCGTGCCACACGCTGGAGTTGGGTGAGGGCGAGCATGCCCTCCTGCATCCGGCTGCCCCCCGTCGCAACGAGCGAGACGACCGGCAGCCGGTGCTTCCGGGCGTAGGTGTACGCCGCTTCCAGCCGGTCGCCGGTGCGCTCACCCAGCGAGCCGCCGAGGAAGCCGAACTCGAAGGCGATCAGCACGGCGCGGGTGGAGCCGATGAGCGCGCTGCCGCAGACGACGGACTCGTCCTCGCCGGTGCGGGCGACGGCGCGGGCGCGCGAGTCGTCGTAACCCTGCCAGGACAGCGGGCCGTCGGGCCTGAAGTGCCGTATGGCTATCGGAAGTTCGGTGAACTCGTCGCAGACCAGGGCGATGGCCTCGCGGGCCGAGAGGCGCTCAGTCATTCTTCAGGGCTCGCTTAAGGATCTTGCCCATGTCGTTGCGGGGCAGGGACGTGAGGAAGTGCACGGTACGTGGGCGCTTGTGCGGGGCGAGACGGCGGGCCACGTGGTCGGAGAGTTCGCGGTCGAGGCCGGGGCCCGCGGGCTCCACCGGTACCACCCAGGCCACGATCCGCTCGCCCAGGTCGTCGTCCGGCTCACCGGTGACGGCGGCCTCGCGCACGGCGGGGTGTTCGAGCAGCGCGTTCTCGATCTCACCGGCGCCGATCTTGTAACCACCGCTCTTGATCAGGTCGGTGGCCTTGCGGCCCACGATGCGTACGGAGCCGTCCGCGTCGCGCACCGCCATGTCGCCCGTACGGAACCAGCCGTCCCCGGTGAACGCGGCGGCGGTCGCGTCGGGCCGGTTCAGGTACTCGGTGAAGAGGTTCGGCCCGCGCACCTGGATCTCGCCGACCGTCTCACCGTCGTACGGCCCCGTGGGGTTGCCGTCGGCGTCGCGTCCACCGGTGGGGTTGCCGTCGGAGTCGTACGAGGCGAGCGTCGTCCCGTCCTCCTCGACGAGCCGCAGCTCGACGCCGGGCAGCGGTACGCCGACGGTCCCGGGCCGCGCCTCCCCGTCCACCCTCACACTCGTATTCATGAGGGTCTCCGTCATGCCGTACCGCTCGACGACCCGGCGTCCGGTCGCGGCCGTGATCCGCTCATGGTCGTGCACGGGCAGCGCGGCGGATCCGGACACGAGCAGCCGCGCCCGGCCGAGCGACTTGGCCAGCTCCGCGTCCTCCTCCAGCGACTCGGCGAGCCGGTGGTACATCGTCGGCACCCCGAACAGCATCGTCGCCCCCTCGCCCAGCTCCCGCGCCACGCCCTGAGCGCTGAACCGCCCCAGATGCCGCACCGACCCGCCGCGCCGCAACGGCCCGAGCACACCCAGGATCAGCCCGTGCACATGGAAGAGCGGCAGCCCGTGCACGAGCACGTCGTCGCCGGTCCACTGCCAGGCGTCGGCCAGCGCGTCCAGGGTGGAGGCGATCGCGCGCCGCGGGATGACGGCGCCCTTGGGCGGGCCGGTGGTGCCGGAGGTGTAGACGATGAGGGCGGGGGAGGAGGGGTCGAGTTCGGCCCGCACCTCCGGCGGTACCGGGCCGGTGGCGTCCACCGCCACATCGATCCGCTCCCACTCACCCACCGGGCCCGGGAGCGTGTCCCCCGCCCCGGCCAGCACCAGCGACGGCGCGCTGTCCGACAGGATGTGCCCCAGCTCGGCCTCCCCCGACTTGGGGTTGAGCGGCACGGCCGGCACCCCGGCGAGCAGCGCGGCCACCACTGCGACGGCCGTCTCCAGGGACGGCGTCGCCCACACCGCGACCCTCCCCCGCCCCTCGAGCCGCGCGGCCAGCTCACCCGCCGAGGCGGCGAGCTGCGCGTACGTCAGGGACCGGTCGCCGAAGCGCAGGGCGGGCCGCGCCGCGGTCGAACCGCTGACCAGGGCCGGGAAGAGGGAGGACACGTGGGGTACTCCTTGCCGGTGGGGACGCCGGTGGGGCGCCCGTAGGGACGTTCTGCGGGTGACAGTCACCACCGTTCCTACACCAGGGCGATGGAAACCTGCCGGAGCACGGGATCGATCGACGGAAGCGGGAGGCAGATCACACGAGGACGCTCCGGAAGTGGGTGGCGACCGGGCCACCACACCAGGTTGGAATGGGGGCCGTGCGGAGTCACAGCGGGGTGAGGCAGCGAACGCCGCCCGTTCTCGGTGGATCCCCCGCCGTATCCGGTGACGGTCGACGCCATGCTCGCCACCGCTGCCGTTACGTCTTGGTTCACTGCCAGACCGCGGTGAGCGCGGCGACCGGGTCGGCGTCGGGCGGTGCCGCGGGCCACCATTCGCCGTCGTCGTCCCGGAGGTAGGGGTACCAGCGGGCGTCGGGGCCCAGCCGCAGCTGGATGCCGTGGTCGGTGAGGGTGAGGCGGTTGCGCCAGGCCCTGAGGAGGACGGGAGCGGTGGTCATCTCGGTGAGGGCCGTGGTCAGGGCGGTGCGGGCGGCCTTCATCGTGGCCGGGTCGGGGGTGTGAGGGTGTTGGGCGATGGTGAGGCCGGTGGGGCCGCCGTGTCGCCAGGCGCGAGTGAGGCGGGCGAACGCGGTCGGGCCGGCGCCGGTGTTCTGGATGAGGCGGTGGAACCACTCGGGTCCGGGGTCGCTTGCGGCGATGCGTACCGCGTCCTGGTGCTGGGTCAGGTGCAGGTTCGTGGTGTCGCCCGTGAGGAGCTGCGCGGCGCGGGCGGCGGCGTCGGTCATGAGG
Organism: Streptomyces sp. NPDC048275; assembly: GCF_040652275.1. Lineage (NCBI taxonomy): Bacteria > Bacillati > Actinomycetota > Actinomycetes > Kitasatosporales > Streptomycetaceae > Streptomyces > Streptomyces sp. NPDC048275. The sequence goes on along the minus strand of NZ_JBEZLR010000027.1, from coordinate 62,725 downwards.
CGCCCCAGGTCCGTGGTGGCCAGGCCGCTGCCGGGCGGCGGGGTGACGGGGAGCGCGGCCGTGTGGGCTGCCGGTCCGGGAGGTTCGGGCAGTTGGGGTGCGTGTTCGGCCCAGCGGGTGTACGCGGCGGCGGCCGGGATGCCTGCCGCCGCCGGTTGGCTCGCGGTCTCCTGGGGTGGCGTACGGAGTGCGCGCAGCTGGGTGAGGACTTCCTCGCGGCTGCGGCCGCGCAGCGCGAACAGCACGAACGGGTCGGTGTCGAGGGTGGCGGCCACGGCGTAGCAGAGGGCGGCGGCGTGCTTGCAGGGGTATCCCCAGTCGGGGCAGGAGCAGTCCGGGTCGAGTTCGGTGGGCTGCGGGAGAAGGGGGACACCCGCCTGGCGGGCGTCGTCGACGAGTTCGGTGGGCATCTCGCCGTCGAGGAGCGCGGCGAGATGCCCGGCTCGGGCCGCGATGGTGTCGAGGAGGGTGTCCCACTGAGTGTCGGTGAGGACGGGAAGGCGGACCGAGGAGCGGTACGGGCGCGGCCTGCTGCCCTGGACGGCGGCCTTGACCTGGCCCGGGGCCACGGTGGCCGGGCCGACCATGCCCTTGCGGGCGTAGGTGCGTCCGCGGGACAGACGCCCGGAGTCCAGGGTGGAGTCCTCCAGGGCCGCAACCCATGCCTGCCCCCACCAGGTCGTGGCGAAGCCGCGCCTGCCGCGAGCCGGTGCGCGGCGCGGTCCGGGGACGGAGGGGCTCATGACTGCCTCCCCAGGGCGACGAGTTCGGCGAGGTCGGCGTCGGACAGTTCGGTCAGGGCGGCCTCACCGGAGCCGACGACGGCGTCGGCGAGGGCGCGCTTGGATTCCAGCAGCTTGGCCACCTTGTCCTCCACGGTGCCCTCCGCGATGAGCTTGTGCACCTGAACGGGCTTGTCCTGGCCGATGCGGTAGGCGCGGTCGGTTGCCTGGTCCTCGACGGCCGGGTTCCACCAGCGGTCGTAGTGCACGACGTGGGTGGCGCGGGTGAGGTTGAGTCCGGTGCCCGCCGCCTTCAACGACAGCAGGAACACCGGCACTTCACCGTGCTGGAAGCGTTCCACCATCTCCTCGCGTCGTGCGACGGGGGTGCCGCCGTGCAGGAAGAGGGTCGGGATGCCGCGCTCGGTGAGGTGTCTCTCCAGGAGGGCCGCCATCTGCTTGTACTGGGTGAAGACCAGCACCGACTCGCCCTCGGCGGTGATGGTGTCGACCAGTTCGTCGAGCAGGTCGAGCTTGCCGGAGCGGCCGTGCAACGGCGTGGACTGGCGCAGGCTGTGCTCTTTCAAATACTGGGCCGGGTGGTTGCAGATCTGCTTCAGCGCGGTGAGCAGCTTGAGCACCAGGCCGCGGCGGGCGATGCCCTCGGATTGCGTGATCTTCGCCAAGGTCTCGCGGACCACCGCCTCGTACAGGCTGGTCTGCTCGGCCGTCAGCGAGACGACGCGGTCGGTCTCGGTCTTGGCCGGCAGTTCGGGCGCGATGCCCGGATCGGATTTTCTGCGGCGCAACAGGAACGGACGGACGAGACGGGACAGGCGCTCGGCGGCCGCCGAACCCTCGCCGTCCCCGGCTCCCGACTCGATGGCGCGGGCGTGCCGGTCGCGGAACGCGGTGAGCGAGCCGAGGAGTCCGGGTGTGGTCCAGTCGAGGAGCGCCCACAGTTCGGAGAGGTTGTTCTCCACCGGGGTGCCGGTGAGGGCGACGCGGGCCCGGGCGGGCAGGGCGCGCAGTTCGCGGGCGGTGACGGCGTAGGGGTTCTTGACGTGCTGGGCCTCGTCGGCGGCGACCAGCGACCAGGCGGTTTCGGCGAGGACTGCGCGGTCGCGGCGCAGCACTCCGTAGGTGACCAGGACGATCTCGTCGCCGGCCAAGTCGTCGAGGTGGCGGTCGCCGCCGTGGTAGCGGCGTACGGGGGTGGACGGCGCGAACCTGGCCGCCTCGCGCTGCCAGTTGCCGAGCAGGGAGGCGGGGCAGACGACGAGTGTGGGGCCCGCGGTGGCGGGGTCGGTCTGGCGGTGCAGGTGCAGGGCGAGAAGGGTGATGGTCTTGCCCAGGCCCATGTCGTCGGCGAGGCAGCCGCCGAGGCCGAGTTCGCACATCTCGGCCAGCCAGGCGAGGCCCCGCTTCTGGTAGTCGCGCAACGTTGCCTTGAGCGCGGCGGGCTGTCGGGCGGGGGTACGGGATTCGGGATCACGGATGCGGGCGACGAGGTCGCCGAACTGGTCGACCGCTGCACAGGGGATCGGCTCGCCGTCCCTTTCCACCTCGCCGGTCAGTGCGGCGCTCAGTGCCTCCATGGGGGTGAGTGGTTCCATCCGGCGACGCCTGGCGCGGGCCACCAGCTTCGGGTCCGCGACCACCCACTGGTCACGCAGCCGGACGAGGGGGCGGTGGGTCTCGGCGAGGGCGTCCATCTCGGCCTCGGTGAGTGGCTCGCCGCCGAGCGATACCTGCCAGCGGAAGTCGAGGAGTGCGTCGGCGTCGAGGAGACCGCCCGCGCTGGAGCCGGGGGCCGTGCGCTGCCCGATCTCCGCGGTCGCGGTGAGCGCCTTGACCAGCTCGCGCGGCCAGTGCACGTCGATACCGGCCGCGCGCAGCGCGTCGGTGGCGTCCCCCAGCAGCTCGAAGGCTTCGTCGTCGGTCAGCCGGAGCTCATCGGGGGCAGCATCCTTCAACAGCCGATGGAGCGGGGGCCAGACACGGGCACCGCGGCGCAGCGTGAGCAGTGTCTCGGTCTCGGCGCGCGGGCCGAGCAGCCGCTCCACCGCGGCCGGCTCGCTCCACAGCCGTGCGGCCTCGACGACGAGCCCCGGATCCGCCACGGTATGCAGCTGCAGGGCGGCCCGGAACTGTCGGCGCCGTCCCTCGGGCAGGTCGACGCGCAGCGAGACGCCGACCTCGGCGGTGAACGCGGCGGTGGTCTCCTCGGCCCACTCGCGCAGGGCGGGCACGGCACGCGTCTCGCGCCAGGCGTACGGCACCGCTCCCATGGCGAGTGGCGCGGCCGGAGTACGGACCAGGTCGTCGGCGACCGCGTCGCAGAACTGGCGTACCAGCGAGGCCGGTTCCGTGATCCGCAGCGGGGCGGTACCGGGCTCGGGCAGACAGTGGGCGTGGGGTGGGAAGGCGGCGGCGAGGGCGTCCAGTGTCTGCCGCTGGGCGGCGGTGAAGGGGCCCGCCTGCCAGGTGTCGTAGCCGGCGGCGGTGAGGGTGGGATGGAGACGGCCGTCGGCGAGCAGCCGCAGCGCGAAGCGGGTGGCGGCCTGCCAGGCGACGGCGGCCGGGTGCGGCGGTCGGGATCCGGTCAGCGCGGCGACGGCGAGAGCCGCAGGGAGCGCGTAGCCCGCCACTGTGCGGCGTCTGACGGAGCGGCCGTGCGGCAACACCAGCTCCACCGACGCGGTCTCCACGCCCGTGGGCGGCATGCCGGCTCCGCCGGTCGACCCGGCCGGCTTCCAGAGCAGCAGCCGTCCCAGTCGGGCCGGCTCTCCGGGAAGGAAGACCGCCGCCCAGCCTTCATCGAGCAGAGCCCGTGCCCAGGCCGTCGCCTCGCTCGTGGTCGGCGCCGGCGCGCTCATGGGGGCCCTGGGCGACCTTCGTACGACGATCTGTACCACTCGATTCCGCCCCATCGTCTGCCTGTCGGACGCCACCGCCCCGCTCACCAAGGGACTTCACCACGCGCCGTCACCCACCGGCAAGCTCGGGGCCTGCCTTCACTGGCGGGAACCGGCCCGGTGTCTCGGGGCGCCGTAGTCTGTCCGATGCACCGGGCAGCCGGGGCCTTGGCCATGGAGGACAAGGACGGCAACGGCCGCAAGCGGCATCGCGGCTCGATGAAGTCCCTGCTCTGGCCTCGAGGCCGCAGGCCCCCGTCAGCCCTCCCGGTCGCGGAGCGCCGCTCGCGCCGGGAGGGTGACGGCGAGCAGGGCGAGGCCCACGGCGGCCGCGGTGAAGGACCCGTACACGAGCGGGGGTACGTACGGGGCCTCGCCGGTCAGGCCGCGCATCATCGGGATCAGGGTGGCCGCGGCGATGGCGGTGCCCAGGACGATGCCGGCCACCGCCACCAGCAGGCCTTCCCAGCGCAGCATGTCCATCACCTGGCGACTGGTGGCGCCGACGAGACGGAGCATGCCGAGCTCGCGGCGGCGGTCGAGGACGGTCATCACGAGGGTGTTGACGGCGGCGACGGCGGCGAAGCCGCCCAGGACTCCGGCCATCGTGTAGTTGGCCCAGGCGTTGAGCTTGCGGTCGGTGGTCTGCTCGACCACGTAGCCGGACGCGTCGGCAACCTTGCCCAGCGGGGCGAGGGCCTTCGTGTCTCCACCACGTACCAGCAGCGTGCTGTCGAAGCCCGAGGTGACGTGGGCAGCCAGGGACGCGCGGTCCATGGTCACGGCCGCGAGGCCGAGTCCGCGGCCGTACACGGCGACGACCTCGGGGCTGGTCCTGGTGCCGTCCGGGAGGTACATCGGCAGCTTGTCGCCGACCTTGACCTTCGCCAACGTGGCGAGCGTCTTGTCGATGGCGATACGGCCCTTGCCGACACGGTCCAGGCTGCCGCCGCGAACGTCGAGGTCCTGCACCTTCGCGAGCTGCGCGCCGGAGCCGGAGATGCCCTGGGTCGCCGAGCCCTGCAGCCACCGGTCGCCGCCCGATCCGACGGGCACGAGCACCTGCGTGTCGAGCAGGCCCACGGCCGCGTCGACGCCGGGTGCGCGGGCGGCCCGGTCGACGGCCTCGGCGGGCAGCCCGGCGGGGTGCGTGATGACGTGGTCCGCGGTGACGCCGGCGCGCAACTGCTTCGCGGCGACGTGACTTTCGCTCGTGTGCATGAAGGCGAGCGTCGAGGCGAAGGCCATGGCCAGCACGATCGGGGTGATCGCGGAGGCCAGCCGACGGGCGTTCGTACGGGAGTTGGCGGCGGCGAGCGCGGCCGCGGCGCCGCGGCCGCGCAGCAAAAGCCCGAACAGCGCCGCGCACAGCCGCGCCACCAGCGGGCCGAGCAGCGCGACGGCGAGCATGAACAGCATGACGACGCCGAGGGCGGCGTTGGCCGCGTCCTCCCCGGCCGAACGGGCGGCGATGACGGTGAGGAACCCGCCGCCGACGAGGGCACCCAGGCCCAGCACGGTACGGATCACGCCCGGCCGCAGCCGCTCCACCGACGCCTCGGTGAGCGCCTGCCCCGGCTTGATCTTCGCCGGCCGGCGCCCGGCTGCCCAGCCGGCGGCGAGCGCGGTCAGCAGCCCCGTGCCGACGGCGACGATGAGCGGGATCCAGGAGACGTGCAGGTCCACGGGGACCGGGATGGCCCCGCGGTCCTTCAACTGCCCGATCCACCAGTGCGCGAGCCCGATCCCGGGCAGGCAGCCGAACAGCCCGGCGAGCGGCGCGACGAGCAGCGCCTCGGCGGCGACCGCGCGGCGGATCTGCCGCGGAGTGGCGCCGACGGCGCGCAGCAGCGCGAACTCCTGGGCGCGCTGGGCGACGGACAGCGCGACCGTGCCGGACGCCGTGAAGACGGCGACCACGGCGGCGATCCCGCCGAACGAGCCGCCGAGCCCGGTGAGCGTTTCCTTGGCGTACCCGAGCCCGCGGTCCTCGACGGCGCCGCGGCCGTCGCCGGTGTGCACCTTGGCGCCGGAGCCGGCGAGCGCCTTCTTCACGCCGGCGGCGAGGGCGTCGGTGTCCGCCCCGTCCCTCGCCAGTACGGCGATGGCGTCGGCCTTGCCGGGATGCCCGGCGAGCGCGGGGGATTGGGCGTCGGTGAACCAGCCTGTGGCGCCCTTGGCTACGTCGCCGGATCCGGCCTTCGCCAGCCCGGAGACGCGGAAGTCGGCGCGCCCGGTGGCGGTTTCGAGCGCGACGGTGTCGCCGACGCCGGCCTTCGCGACCCGTGCGGCGGCGGCGTCGAGCACGACCTCGCCGGTACGGGGCGCGGCCCCGGAGGTGAGCGCGGCGCCGGTGAAGGCGTGCGATCCCCAGCCGTGGCCCGTCAGCGCGTCGTCGCCCTGGCGCACCGGGAACGTGAAGTCCGGCACCGCCGCCTCCGCGCCGGGCGCGCGGGCCGCCTTGTCGGCCAGCGCAGCGTCCACGCGGGCTGTGTCCGGCAGCGGGTTCGCCGACTCGGAGCGGCTGTCGCCGCTGCCCGTGACGAGGCGGGCGCACTGGTCCGCCGCCGCGACGACCGGCGCCTTCGCGTATCGCTCCGCCGGCACCGACGCGCGGGCGCCCGTCTCCAGGAGGATGCCGCAGGCCGAGACGATCAGTGCCGCCATCATCAGCGCGACGAAGGTGCCGGCGAACGACGCGGGTTTGAAGCGTACGGCCGCGCGGGCGAGGCCGTTGGGGGCGAACCTCCTCACGCCGCGGCCCCTGCCATCGCGCCCGTACGGGAGGTGAGGGCGGCCATGCGCGCCGCGATCTGCTTCGCCGAGCCGCGGTCGAGGCCGCCGGCGAAGACGCCGCCCGCGAGGAACAGCACGCGGTCAGCCCAGGCGGCCGCGGCCGGGTCGTGGGTGACCATGACGACGGTGGCGCCGAGGGTGTCCACCGCGTGCCGGAGCAGGCCGAGGACCTCGGCGGCGGTGCCGGTGTCGAGGGCGCCGGTGGGCTCGTCGGCGAAGACCACGTCCGGGCTGGTGACCAGGGCGCGGGCGATGGCCACACGCTGTTGCTGGCCGCCGGAGAGCTCGCCGGGCCGGCGCTTCGCCTTGTCGACGAGGCCGACCTGCGCGAGCACCGCGTCCGCCCGGCGGCGGTCCTGGCGCTGCCCGGCGAGGCGCATCGGGAGCAGCACGTTCTGCTCCACGGTGAGGGAGGGCAGCAGGTTGAAGGCCTGGAAGACGAAGCCGAGGCGGCTGCGGCGCAGCTCGGTGAGCTGGTTCTCGCGCATACCGGTGATCTCCGTACCGCCGAGGCGCACGGAGCCGGCCGACGGCCGGTCGAGGCCGGCGGCGCACTGCAGGAACGTGGACTTGCCGGAGCCGGACGGGCCCATGACGGCGGTGAATGTGCCGCGCGGCAGGCCGAGATCGATGCCTGCGAGGGCGTGCACGGCGCCGACGCCGCGGCCGTACTGCCGCCGGACGCCGCGCAGTTCGACGGCGATACCGGGTGTGCCCTGGGCCTCCGGTCGGTCGTCCGTCTTCTGTCGTTTGCCGCCGCGCAGCCTCATGTCCGTCCTCTCGCGATCTTTTCGAGCCGATGACTCGAAGCTACGGATCACGGTCATTGCGGACCATGGCGGCTGCTGGCGGATCCGGGGTGGGGATAACCCGAGGCCGGGCGGGCGTTCCATGTGTTCACCGCCGAGCTGCCCCACAGCTGCTCCAGGGCCTCGCCGATCTCGTCGTCGGCGACCGCGGCGAGCGGCCGGGTCTCGCCGGGGCACTTGTACGAGCTGCGGTACGAGTTCACGGCCGAGTGAACGCGTTCGGCATGAAGTGATCTTCGTAGCGCCCGCCCCGTGCCGTCAACGATCGTTCTTGAACCGGGAACGATCGTTCGGAAAACGTGGCGCGGGTCGCCCCCGGCCCGTAGTCTCGGCCCACGAAGCGGCAATGTGACGAGTCAACTACCGGGAGTGCCTTGGTGAGTGGGTTCTTGGTGAGTGAGTCGTCCCTGCCTCCGCTTCACGAGACACTCGCGCGACTCGACACGCAGATCGCCGAGAAGGGCCTCGAGCGCGGCGAAGTCCTCGACGTGGCGGCGCTGTCGAGGGCGACGGCTCTCGCGCAGGACGACGTCCGGGGCCTGCTCGACGGCGGGGCGGCTCGTGAGGAAGGGGTCGGCGACCGGATCCGGGGGCGGGTGCGCGCGCTGTACGAGGCGTATCTCGCCGAGAGCGGGAGGCGGCCCGCGGATGTCTGCCGGGATGTCGCCTCCGGGCTCGGGATCAGCGACAAGTGGGCCCGTAGCCTCCTCAGCGGCGACAAGATGCCGAACGTGCCGGACCTCACCCGGCTCGCGGAGTTCTTCCACATCGAACCGGGCACGAAGTTCTTCACCGACCCGGCCCCCGTCGTCCTGAACGGCGCGCTGCAGGGCGTTCTGAGGGAGCTGGAAGGCGGGCTGGAGGACGGGCCGCTGCTCAGGTTCACGATCAAGCACGGTGTCGTCACGCTCGCCCTGCGGGGCAGGCAGCTGACTCCCCGCAAGCAGGAAGCGCTCGCCCTCATGCTCGAAGGCCTGCTGAGCGGTGAGGAGACGGAACGATGAGGAGGGGAGGGGGAGCGGCGCGGCGGGCCGGCTGGCTGTGGGCCCGTACGGTCGCGTTGTTCTCCCGCCGGGCCGACTCCGAGATGCGCGGCCTCGCCGTGGAGCTCGCCCGCACGTTGCGCAAGCGGCTCGACGCCCCGGTCGACGTACGGGAGTTGGCCCAGGCTCTGTGCCAGGAGATGAGTGCACGCCGCGACGGGCGGCCCATTCAGCTGCGCTTCGAGCGCTTCCCCGACGAGATCGAGGTCACCGGACTGTGGATGGAGTTCCACGACTTCGACCTCGTCGTCGTCGAGGAGCGCGCCGAGACCGTGCAGCAACTCGTCATCCTCGGCCATGAGTTGTGGCACATGGCAGCGGGGCACTCGCACTCGCACCACCACTTCGCCGGTGCGGCCGCCGCCCGCGCCCTCTCCGACGACCCCGGCTGGCAGGAGATCGCGCTCACCGTCGCCGCCCGCAACGGTTCGCACGAGGCCGACGAGGCCGAGGCGGAGGACTTCGGCCTCCATCTCGCGAGTGTGTTCCGGTCCTGGGTGACCGGGTCCCGTACCCAGGGCCCGGTCGACCCGGTCGGACGGGCCATCCAGGCCGCCCTGGGCTACCGCGGACCCCAGGACTGACCGGCGATGAATCCTTCCCGCTTCTTCGCCGGGCTCTACATCTCGTTCTGGATCCCGACGGCGGTCCTCACCGCCGCCCTGGCGATCAAACTGCCCAGCATCGTCAAGCTCTGGAAGGACCCGCTCCTTCGTGCCGTCGGCGGCCTCCTCGTCCTCGCCTGCGCGGTCTTCGTCTTCGCGGCGCCGCAGACCATCGCCTGGACCAACCGTGTCACCGGCGTACCGAACATCGCGGCGCCCCTGGTCTACAGCCTCATCACCGCGTTCTGCGGGTCCTGTCTGCTGCTGATCACCGCCTGGCGCAACGGCATCTCCGACCGTTCGCGCACCACCCGCCGCGCCACCCGCTGGGTGGTCACCGTCTACGCGGGCGTGATCGTCGCGCTGTGGGTGCTGTTCGCGCTCGCCGACGCGCCCGTCGAACGGGTGCGGGACCTCGACACGTACTACGCCCGCACCGCTTTCATGCGCGAAGAGATCGTGCTCTATCTGCTCGCGCACACCGTGGCCTGTGTGATCACGTCCAAGCTGATCTGGAACTGGATCCGCACCGACGGACTCGACGTCTGGCTGCGCAGCGGTCTGAAGTCCCTGGGCGTCGGCTACGCGATGAACCTGATCTACGACAGTGCGAAGATCGCGGCGGTCGTCGCCCGCTGGACCGGCCACGACCTGGACTGGCTGAGCACGGGCCTGGCCCCGCCGGTCGCCGCCGTCTCCGCCATCCTCATCGCGGTCGGCTTCATCCTGCCGCACGCCGGCCAGTACCTGCACCGCCGTGTGCGCACCCGGCTCTCCCACTGGCACCTGCGCCCCCTGTACCGGCTGACGCGGACCGTCACCGGCGGCCGTATCCCGCTCAAGCTCCGGGCCACCCCCGAACTGCGGCTGACGCGCCGCGAGACGTTCATCCGCGACGCGCTGCTCCATCTCGCCCGGTTCATCGACGAGGACCTGTGGCGCAGGGCGTACGACGCGGCCGGCGGCCTGGGATTCGAGGCGGGCCGGGCCCGCTCGCTCGCCCACATCGTGACGATCAAGGACGCCATCGAGACCAGGAAACGAACCCGGGAGGAGGACGCCACCGCTCCCCTCAACAGTCCTGATACGGAGAGCCTGCTGGCGGAGATCGAGGCCGTGTCCCGAACCCTCCGCCGCACCGACGACATCAGGGCGGTCCGCGACGCAGCGGCCGCCGCAGCAGAGAGCGTGCCAGCCCCATGAGTGCCAGCCCCAGCCCCACGAGTGTCCCCGCCCGGCCCCTGAGATCAGCCGTCGTCCTCGGCGGCAGCCTGGCCGGCATGCTTGCGGCCCGCGCCCTGGCCGAGTTCGCGGACGTCGTCACGATCGTCGAGCGCGACGTCCTGCCCGACGGACCCGAGCGGCGCAAGAACCTGCCCCAGGCCCAGCATGTGCACACGCTGTGGTCCGGCGGCGTACAGGCGGTCGAGGAACTCGTGCCGGGCGTCACCGAACTGCTCGCCGCGGCCGGAGCGCACCGCCTGCCGGTGCCGACGGACATGGTGGCACTCTCGTCCCAGGGCTGGTTCCGCCGCTGGACCGAGTCCCACTTCATGATCCTCAGCAGCCGCGATCTGCTCGACGCGACCCTCCGGGCGAAGGTCCTCGAAGACGACCGGATCAAGCTCGTCGAACGCGCCGAGGCGCTCGGCCTCGCCGGCAGTGCCACCGCCGTCACCGGCGTCCGCGTCCGCAGCCACGACGACGCCGAACGCACCCTCCCGGCCGACCTGGTCATCGACGCCACCGGACGCGCCTCCCGCACCCCGGAGTGGCTGACGGCCCTCGGCCTCCCGGCCCCCGGACAACGGGAGGTCAACTCAGGTCTCGCCTACGCCAGTCGGCTCTATCGCGCCCCCGAGAAGGCGCGGCACGGCTTCCCCGTCATCAACGTGCAGCCGGTCCCGCGCGACGGAAAGCCAGGCAAGGGGGGCGTCCTGGTGCCCATCGAGGACGGCCGCTGGCTGGTCACCCTGTCGGGCACCCGCGGTGGCGAGCCGAGCGCCGACGAGAGGCACTTCCAGCGCTTCGCCGGCGAGGAGCTGCGCCACCCTGTCATCGGGGAGCTCATCGCCCACGCCGAACCGCTGACCGGTGTGGCCTTCACCCGGACCACCGCGAACCGCCGCCACTACTACGAGCGCGCCCGGCGCTGGCCCGACGGCTTCGTCGTCCTCGGCGACGCACTCGCCGCGTACAACCCGATCTACGGCCACGGCATGTCGGTCGCGGCCCAGAGCGCGCTGGCGCTGCGCGCCACGATCCGCCGCCGGGGCTGGGGCACCCCCGGGCTGGCCCGCGCCGTGCAGAAGGCGGCGGCCCGCCCGGTCAACGCCGCCTGGGACCTCGCCACCGGCCAGGACGTCTTCTACCCCGGCGCGACGAAGACCGGCCCCACCCTCCGGGACCGCATCCTCGCCGGATACGTCGACCGTCTCCTCTACACCGCCACCGGCAACGGCCGCATCGCCCGCCGCTTCACCGACGTCTCCTCCCTCCAACGCGGCGCCCACGTCCTCCTCACCCCCGGCGTCCTCCTCGCCGCCGTACTCGGCCCCCTCAAGCCCCAGCTCACCGAGCCACCCCTCACCCACGAGGAGTGGAAGGCGGCCGAGGGACCGACCACCGACGGCTGAAGCGCTGATTGTTAGCCTCGCCGGGCATCAGCCGTTACGAGGATGGAGTCCGCCGTGGCCCGCACAGCCGCCCGTGCCCGAGTCGCACTTGCCACCTACCGTCCGGCGGAGGGCGAGGTCGGCGCGGACCGGGACCTGCCCGTGCTGAAGGCGGCTCTGGAGGAGGCCGGGGCGGCGGCCACGGTCGCGTACTGGGACGACCCGGCGACCGACTGGGCGGCTTTCGACCTCGTCGTGATCCGGTCGACCTGGGACTACAGCTGGCGGGTGGCGGAGTTCGTGGCGTGGGCCGAGCGGTGCGGGAAGCTCACGCGGCTGGCGAATCCGGCGGCGGTGGTGCGGTGGAACACCGACAAGCGCTACATCGGGGAGCTGGCGGAGGCGGGGGTGCCGACCGTACCGACCAGGTATCTCGCGCCGGGTGACCCCGCGGGTCTCGCCGATCTTCCCGACGGACACGAGTTCGTCGTGAAGCCCACGTCGGGCGCGGGTGCGCGGTTCGCCGCCCGCTACACGCCCGAGGAGCGGGAGACCGCCGTACGGCAGCTCGCGCGCATGCATGAGGAGGGGCTGACCGCGATGGTCCAGCCCTATCTGACGACCATCGACACCGCCGGGGAACGCGCACTGCAGTTCTTCGGCGGACGTCTCCTGCACGCCAGCCGCAAGGGAGCCGTGCTCGCGCCCGGGACGGCGTACGACGCGGACAAGGTCGCGCATCCCCGGCTGGAGGTGTGGGAGCCGACTCCGGCCGAACTCTCGGTGGCGAACAAGGCGTTGGCATCGGTACCCCAGGGCCCCGACGCACCGGAGCTGCTCTACGCCCGCGTCGATCTCGTCGACGGCGACGACGGGGAGCCGTGTGTCATGGAGCTGGAGCTGGTCGAGCCGAATCTCTTCCTGTGGCTGCATCCGGAGTCGGTACCGAGTGTCGTCGAGGCCATCCTGCGGGCAGCGGACGAGCGGTAGGGACAGCGGTGATACGACCTGCCCGGGGAGCCACTGGGTTCTGGGGCCGTGATGACGAGCCACTCCCGAACACGGATGTGGCGTCCTTTCGGCGTGCCTGCGCCGAAGCCGCACGAGGGAGCCGGGCCCGGGTCGGGGAACTGGTCTCCGCCGAGGTGCACACCTTTCACTCGGTCACGATCGCCCAAGGCCCTGTGTCGCACATCGTGCTGTGTCACGCTCACCTGCCGGTCGCCGCCTTCACCGAGACGCCCCCGGTGCCGGGCAAACCGGTGTCGGGCTTCGTGGACCCGCCGCCGTGGGCGGGCGGGTTCGAGGCCGCGGGCCTGCGGATACTGCCGGTCGAGGAACTGAGTACGCCGATGACCCGGGTGGACCTGAGCGAGCTGTCGACAGCGGAGCTGGCCCAGATCCGTCACTGGCACCCGCAGGTGCTCAGCGACCTGCTGTTCAACTGGTGGGACTGACCCGCTGCAACAGCCCCCACGTGAACTCCGCCGCGCACTCCCGCCGTACCCCCGACGCGTCCGGGCCCGTGAACGCCAGGCCCCAGCGGGTCGGGGCGGTGCCCTCCAGGGGGCGGGCGGGGGCGAAGGCGTGGGCGACCTCGTCGACCGTGCAGGACCAGGGGCGGAGGTCGTCCAGGGTCTTCAGGACGGGGCCTTCGGCTTCTGGCGCGCGGACCAGCCACTCGTTCCAGGCCACGCCGTTCGGGGCGACGAGGACCTCGAAGCGGAGGTCCGGCCAGAGGGGAACGGGCCAGAGGTGGGCCTCGCAGGCGAGGTCGCCGATCCGGCGGGGGGTGACCGACTCCGGGGGGCCGAGGATCGAGCGATAGCGTGCGGTCGCGGCGCGGGAGCGCGGGGCGTGCAGCATCGCCTGCCAGCGGCGGTTGGCCTCGCGCATCTCGGCGATGGAGACGCCCAGCTCGTGGCGGGCGTCCTCGACCAGGTCCGGGTTGTGGTCGGCCATGCGGCGCAGCAGGACGAGTTGGAAGTCGAGCGCGGTGAAGGGGCTAGCGGGTCGCTTGGCGGGCATGGGGTCCATGGTCGCGTATCGGGTGGGTGCCCGGGCGGCGGCCGTCCGGCAGGAACAGGACCGAGTTGACGTAGCGGGGGCCGGGCGGGGGGAGGACCCGGCGTAGCAGGCCTTGCGCGACCACGTGGGACCTGCGGGCCTGGTGGGCCTCCAGGGGGAAGGACGCGAGCGGCAGCCAGGTGGTGTCGGGGAGGACCCATCCCGCGTAGCCGCGCTCCGAGAGGTACGTGATCACGGGGGCGATCGGCTGGATGCGGGACTCCAGTTCGATGAAGAGGGCGGGGCGGTCGCGGGCCAGCAAGGCGTCCGCGCCGCGCAGGACCGCCGGCTCGTTGCCGTCCACGTCGATCTTGATGAAGCCGACGTCGCGGAGGTTCAGGCCGTCGAGGGTCACACAGGGGACTTCGAGGGCGCGGGCGTGGATGTCCCGGCGGACCAGGGACGAGACGCCCCGGTCGCCCGCGTCGCCCGGCGGCAGCCAGAGGCGGGCCGTGCCCGGGTGGTCGGAGGCGGCGGCGCGGACCACGCGGACGTTCGCGGGGGTGCCGGAGGCGAGGAGCCCGGCCAGGTGGGGGACCGGTTCGATGGTCACCACGCGGTGGGCCCGGCGCGACAGACGGTGCGTCCAGGGGCCGTACCAGCCGCCCACGTCCACGGCCGTGCCGCAGCCGGGCGGGCAGAGTTCGGCGAGGCGGGCCAGCTCGGGTTCGAAGCGCGGGTAGAGGAGCCGGGCGGTGGCGGCGACCAGGCGGGTGGGGAGGAAGGGGGCGAGGCGGGCGGCCAGGGTTCTCGTCGCGCGGCTGGTCATGGGGCCATCCGCTTGAGGAGTTCCTCGTGTTCGTCCTCCGTGACCTGCTCCCCGGAGGACGGCAGCAGTTGCGGAATGCCGTCGACGATCGGGTAGCGGCGGTGCAGGCGCGGGTTGTAGAGCGCTTCCTCGGAACTCGGGGCCTCATCCGGGACCAGCAGGTGCAACGGGCCCTTGTCCAGGGGACAGGCCAGGATCTTCAGCAGGGGGTCGTCGGGGTTCATGGGGCATCAACTCCTTGGCCAAGACGGTGGGTTCGGGTGCCGTGTCGTGCCTGGGCATGGCGAGCAGTACGGACACCGCGAGGGCGGTGCCCGCCAGGCGCAGTGCCAGCCGCACCGGATCCTGCGGCAGCGCCTCGCCGAACGCGAGCGTGCCGAGCACCGCCGTGAACAGACACGTCACTGTCGTACAGACCGGCACGATCAGCGAGGCCCGGCAGCGCTGCAACGCCGCCTGCGACATGACCAGGCCGAACGCGCCGGTGAAGAGGAGGAGATAGGGGTACGGAGAGCGGAGAACGGCAACGACCGCCCCCGCCAGGTCGGTTGTCGACAGATAGCTCGACACGCCTTTGATGGCCAGCGAGCTCACCCCGTACAACAGACCCACCGCCACGCCGTATTCGACCCCCGTCGACGGCATCCGGTGCCGGTGTCGCGCGCGGCGCTCGGCGGCCCGGTACAGCCACACGCCCGTCGCCAGCGTCGGCAGGCAGACCGTGAGGACGAGCGGGGCGGGCGCGCCGCGGCCGACCGTGTCCGAGCCCTCGCTCAGGGAGAGGACCACCATCAGCAGGGCCAGGAGGATCGCGCCGAGCGCGTACCGCTCGCGGCCGGTCGTCTCCTCGCCGAGCAGCCGGGAGGAGAGCAGCACCAGCAGGACGAGTCCGGAGACGAAGATGCCCTGGGCGGCGGCGATCGGCAGGGTGCGGTAGACGGCGAGTTGGGCGCCGAAACCGGCGGCGAGGGCGAGCGAGCCGCCGATCCACAGCGGGCTGCCCAGAACGAGCCGCAGCAGGTGGGCGGGGCGGCGGATGTCCACCACGGGGAGAGCGGCGAGCGCGCGCTTCTCCAGGACGAATCCGGTGCTGTACAGGACGTTCGCCAGCAGGGCCGCGGCCACTCCCCACCACATGGGCTACGTCCTTCGGGCGTGCAGCAGGAGGATCGAGGCCGCCGACGGAACCGCGCAGGCCAGCCGGTCCAGGGGGCGCAGCGGGCGCGGTACGCCGTGGAAGGGCGCCCCGCGCAGTTCTACGATCTCGAAGCCCGCCGCCGACACGAACTCCCGTAGCGCACGGGCGGTGTAGAGCCGCAGATGGCCCACGACCTCCCTGCCCGGGCGCCCGTGGATCGCGCGCAGGCTCACCTCGGAGAAGACGGGCTGGACGCCGGCGAGCAGCAGGGCGCGGTTGTACCAGGCGGCGAGGTTCGGCGTGGAGAGCATCAAGTGGCCTCCGGGGCGCAGGACCCGGCGGATCTCGTCGAGGGCGCCGTCCGGGTCCACGAGGTGTTCGATCACCTCGCTGAACAGGACCGCGTCGGCGTTGGCGGACGCGAACGGCAGCCCCCCGTCGGTGAGTTCGCCGCGGATCGCGTACGGCAGTCGGGCATGGGCGCGCCTGAGGGCGTCCTGCGACCAGTCGACGCCGACGAGGCGGTGGCCGACGAGGAGGGGCGCGGCGGTGGCGGCCGCGGTGCCGTCGCCGCAGCCGATGTCCAGGACGGTCCGGGCGCCGTCCGTGGCGGGGCCGAGCGCGGCGGCCAGCATCCGGGCCTGGCGCAGGCTGCGCGGGGTGCCGGAGGCGACGGGGACGGCCGGATCCTCGTAGAAGTCGCGAAGTTCCGTGCGGGCAGGGGTCGTTGTCGTCATCCCGGGTCCTCCTGCGTCCTGTGCAGATAGTGCTCGAAGAGGTCGCGGAGGTGGGCGCCGTCGCCGTGGCTGAGCAGGGTGCGCGACCAGCGCAGGGCGACGTGCAGGCGGCCCGCGGTGGACGCCGTCGTCACGGTCAGACCGCGGGGCATACGGGCGGGCGCCGAGAACCACACCGCGTGCGCGCGGCCCGCCTCCCCGCCGAAGTCCAGCGCGTACGGGATGCGGCCGATGTTGCTCAGCAGCGTGGTGGACGTCCAGGGCGCGGCCGCCCGGCGCAGGCCCCGGGTGAGGGCGGCGCGCCAGGCGACGGGGACCACGGGGGCGGTCAGGACGGCCGCCCCGTGGCCGAGTTGGGGGCGCGGGAGCGACTTGAGCGCGCGGGTCCGGTCCGCCGTACGGCGCAACAGCTCGCCCAGCCGGTTCTGGTCCAACTCCGCGGGGGTGAAGGGGACTTCGACGAGCCGCGTCCCGTTGCCGATGGGCATGTCCGTACCCCGGGGGCGGTCGTCGACCGGCATCGTGATGCGCAGGGGGCGGCGCGAACGGGCGCCGTGTTCCCGGTTCCAGTGGGCGATCATGAGCGCCGTCGCGACCATGAGCTGGTCGTTCACGGTGTACGGGGAGCCCTGGGGGCGGCGCGGGACGGCGAACTCGGTGACGAGCAGGCC
The DNA here is from genome assembly GCF_040652275.1 of Streptomyces sp. NPDC048275. Lineage (NCBI taxonomy): Bacteria > Bacillati > Actinomycetota > Actinomycetes > Kitasatosporales > Streptomycetaceae > Streptomyces > Streptomyces sp. NPDC048275. The sequence goes on along the minus strand of NZ_JBEZLR010000027.1, from coordinate 45,835 downwards.
GTTGCCCGGGGAAGGTTCGGGGGTGCCGTGGGCGACTCGGGCGGGCGGGGTCCACGTGGAGGGGGTGTCGACCGGTCCGGTCGCCGGCGCCGGGGCGGGCGTACGCAGGGGTGGTGCGGCCGGGGAGTTGTCCTTGCCGCCGTACAGCTCCGCGGCGGTGGCGAGGATGCGGAGGCAGGCGGGGCCGTCGAGGGCGGTGTGGTTGACGGTGAGGAAGAGGACGGTGCCGAGGTGGGTGTGCGGGTGGGGTGCGCGGCTCGGGGTCGACGTGCCGGTCCCGGTGGTACGCAGCCCCACCGAGTCCGTCGCCGCGCTGCCCACCGGCGGGCCCGCGCCCTCGACCACCTCCAGCCGGATGGGAGGCGAGGCGGACAGCGACGGGGCTGTCACCAGGGCTCTGGTCCGCGCGTGCTGGAGGGCGTCGCGGTCCGGGGGCGGGAAGGACACGACCGGCACGTCCGGGTCGGGGGTGAGTTCCCACTCGTAGCGGCGCCGGTACCAGGGGCGCGCGGCCTCGCGCATCAGGACGCGGGGGTGGCGGTGCAGGGCCTCGGTGAAGGCCGTGGTGAGGCGGGCGGGGTCCAGGCGGCCGGGGAGGTGGACCTCGATGTGGACGGTCTCGGGCTCCTCCTCCTGGAGGCAGTGCCGGGCTACTTCGTCGACGACGGGGAACGGGACGCGGGCGGGGGGCAGCGGCGGTCCGTCGTCCGCGTCCCGTGCCGGGTGCTCGATGGCGGTCATGTGGCTTCGCCCTTCCCTGCGACCTTGCCCTTTCCTGTGTCCTCGCCCTTCTCTGCGTCCTTGCCTTTCCCCGCGCCCTCGCCCCTCCCCGTGTCCTCGTCGGCCGGGTTCCCCGTGGCCTTCGGCGGTGTCGCCCGGAACCTCGGCCTGCGGAAGGCGATACGGGCGGTCGGCGGGTCGGCGGCGACCTCGGGTGGAGGGGCTCCAGGGCCCCGCGCGGAGATGGTGGTGCCGGCGACGGGTTTGGTCTCCGAGGCCTGTGCGGTGGGTTCGGCCCCGGTGGTTCGCGGGCCGTGTCCGGACTCCGCGCCCGGTTCCTCCTCGAGGGCCCCGGGTCCGCCGTTCTCCCCTCGTACCCGGCGCGGCAGCGGTCCCGGCGGGGCCGGCGGGAAGGGGAGGGGTGCTCCGGAGGTCCCCGCGCCCAAGTCCCGGGCGCCGGGGTGCGCGGCGCCCTGTCCGGACGGCGCCTCCCCGACGCTCACCAGCGCCGCGAACAGGCCGATCAGCGCCAGCAGTTGAGCGGCGGACCCGAACGCCCCCTCGCCCGAGGCCGGCGCCGACCCGTTACCCGTGGCCGCGGCGATCCCCGCCCCCGCGAGCGCGAGGAACGCGATCGGTACGAGCAGGGCGTGCCGTTTCCAGGCGAGCAGGGCCAGTGCCGGGACCAGCAGGGCGAAGAACCCGCAGATCACCACCCCCACCAGCGTGAGCGCCACCGTGCCGAGCCACAGCCCGGGCCCCGGCACCGCCGGCACCGGCTGCGACGCGTCGGGGTCGGGCTCGCGGCGGCGCCACAGCGCGAGGCCCGCGAGAGCCGCCACGCCGACCCCGCCGCCGATCAGCCCGGCCTCGTACGTCGTCGAGGGCTCGTACGACAGGGTGACCGTGCCGCCCGCGCCCGACGGGATCCGCCAGCCCTGTTGCCAGCCGTCGAGCCGTACCGGCGACAGTTTCTTGCCGCCCAGGGTGGCCTGCCAGCCGTCGTTGTAGTTCTCGTACGTGGTCAGGTACGAGGCGGCGCCCGAGCCGACCGTCACCTCGCGGCGGTCGCCCAGCCAGTCCACGATCCGCAGCTCGCGACCGGCACCGGCGGCCGCCGTGACCGTGCCGCGGGTGAGGGTCACGTCGGTGACGGAGAGCGGCCCGGCGTCGCCCGCCTCGACCCGGTGTGAGCCGGAGCCGAGGTCCAACGCCGTTGCGTTACGCCCGTTCTGGCAGAGCGTCAGATCGACAGCGCGCCGTTCCGTCAGATCCCGTACCGTCCCCCGCGCGCTCGTCTCGTACAGCTTTCCGTCGACCGCGAGCACCGGTCCCTTCCCGCAGGGGAGGGAGAACTCCTGGGTGTCGAGGGCCTGCGGGCTGCGGTACTGGGCGAGGGCGGGGATGTGCGCCTCGGTCAGGCCGACCGGCAGTTGCAGGTCGGCGCCCGCGACCGGGTTGTGGACGGTCAGCGGCGCCGTCTCGGTGACGGTGATGTCGAGGCGGTCGGTGGTGATCGGCTCGAAGCGGGCCCAGCCGTTCTCGTCGACCGCGGCGACGGTGTCCCCGTCCGGGGTGCGGATGTCGATCTTCGTCGGGCGGGTCGACAGCCCGCCCGCCGGGGCCAGCACGATGGACGAGACGGGCTGCTTGTCGGGCCAGCTCAGGTGGATGGTCGGGTTGTCGCCGGCGATCCACGCCGTGGTCAGGTTGCCGTCGGTGAGACTGCGCGCCGACAGGCCGGGGCCGAGCCGCGTCGTCGAGTCCGCCGTGGCGGTGATGCGGCTCTGCTGCTCGGGCGCGACGTCGTAGAGCAGCTTGTCGAGTTCCTCGCCCGTGATCGCGACCGCGCTCGCCTTCACCTCGTACGATCCCGCCGTCGTGGTCGAGAAGGTGCGGTGCAGGCCCGCCTCCGTGCCCGTCGGGGCGAGTCCGGTGGGGTCGGCGGTGCGGTGCAGGGAGATGACCTCGGCGGAGGCGTCCGAGTCGGCGGCGTCGGTCGGGAGCTTCAGCAGGCGGGTCACCTGGACGTCCGGGAGGTCGATCTCGGAGAAGCCGGCGCCGGTCAGCCCGGTGCGCTGCTCGGTCGAGCCGACGATCGTCAGCTTCATCCAACTCGTCGACCCGGCCCGGGCCTTGATGGACTGGGCCATGCCGTTGGGCTGGAGGTAGCTGGTGACGGACCCCTTCTCCGTCTCCACTCGCACCCGTGTCGCCGCGGACCGCACCCCGTCCTGCGGCAGCGGAGTGACCTTGAACGACGACGGTATGTCCACGGACCCCTCGAAGCGGATCCGCAGCCACTGTCCGTTCGCCGAACCGGCCGCGCCCTCCGCCCACGCGGTGTCCGGGTTGCCGTCGAAGGCGTTCACGGGGTCGTACTGCGGGAGATGGAAAAGCCAGTTGCCGGTGGAGGACGCGGTCACCTCGCGGGCGCCGCGCAGTTCGGCCACCGTCTGGTGCTCGATGCCCTTCGTGGGCAGGATCTGGTGCGGCTTCTCGCCCGGGTCCTGGGCGCTGTCGCTGTCATTGCGCTGATCGGGTGTGTACGTGTACGAGGTGTTGGAATTGACCAGCCCGAAGCGGGTGTCGGCGCGTCGCAGCCCGTCGCCCACCACCTGGACCTCGGGGGTGCCGAGGCCCGGATGGTTGTCGCCGGTGAGGACGGTGGCACGGCCCCGTATCGACGGGTCGGCGGCCAGCGGCAGCAGGGCCTCGGGGCCGCCCGAGACGACCGCGGTGTCCGCGATCGCGCTGAGCCCGGCCTGTCCGGGCCGCGGCACGTCCTGGCCCGCCGGTTCGTAGATCTCGACCGCGCGCTGACGCGGGTACAGGCCCTCGACCTGCAAGGGAGTGTCGTTCGGGATGCGTCCGCCGGTCATCACAGGGCCGAACCCGGTGACACGCCGGTAGCCCGACTGCTCCAGGGTCCGTTTCACGGTGGTGGTCGGGGCGTAGCCGAACTGGTCGGGGTCGAGGTCGTTGCGTACGACGACGTAGTAGAGGCCGGAGCGGATCAAATAGTCCGCCAGGCCCGGGACTTCACTCCCCGTCAGCAACGCCTGGTCGACCGCGTCCATGGCCCGGCGGTTGCCCGGGGTGCCGAACGGGACGTAATCCCGTTGTGCCCAGCGGGAGTCGGCGAGCACGTCGAGGGGCTGGTCGATGGGGGAGCCCCAGGTGTAGATGCCGTGCGCGGTGGCGGGGACGACGAGGGCGCGGGAGTCGGGGGAGTACGTCCTGAGCCAGTCGGCCGTGGTCTGCCAGTACTTGGGCAGCTCCTGGAACGAACCCGGGTTCAGGATCGACCCGTTGAGATACGGCCAGGCGAGCCCCGGGAGCACCAGGACGGCGGCGATCAGCGGGGCGAAGCGGCGGCCGCGTACGGGACGGGCCCCGCGTTCCGTGGCGGCGATGCCCACCAGATGGGCCAGCCCGAACACCAGGGCCAGCGCGAGCCCCGGCTGGAACTTGTAGATGTTCCGGAAGGGGACCAGCCAGCCGTTCAGCCAGTCCTGGACCACGCCGTGGAAGGGCGCCCCGAACGAACCGCCGTACCCGGCCAGGGTGATGAGTGCGACCGACAGCACGATCAGGACGAGCCAGCGGCGCTCGGGCATGTCCCGTCGCGCCAGCCCGGCGAGGCCGAGCCCGGCCGCGAGCGCCGAGCAGACGATCACGACGACGGAGGCGGCGACGGTCCAGCCGGCCGGCAGCCAGGCCTCTCCGAAGTGCAGATAAGCGACCCAGTTGCCCGCACCGCGCAGGCTCTCCACCGCGGACATCGTGTCGGTCGTGGTCTGCGAAGTCTCCACGTACGGCAGGAAGTTCTCGCCGTAGATGCCGAGCATCAGCAGCGGGACCACCCACCAGGCCGTCGCCAGGATCACGCCCGGCACCCACCAGACGATCAGCTTGCGCCGCCGGGGCCCACGCGGACGGGAGAGGAGATACAGCCCCACCGGGAGCAGCGACGCCAGGGTCGCCGCCGCGTTCACGCCGCCCATGAAGGGGATGATCAGCGCGGAGCGGAGGGCGGCGACACGGGCGCTGTAGCGCGCGTCGGCCAGCGGCAGCAGCACCCAGGGGAGAAAGGCGCCGGGGAGCGCGGCGGCGGAGGTCGAGCCGATGACGACGGTGAACACCGGCCACAGCGCGTACGCCACGGAGCCGAGCAGACGGGACGCCGGAGTGCCGATCCGCAGCCGCTCGGCCAGCCGCAGCGCGCCCCAGAAGGCGACGGACACGACGAGCGACAGCCACAGCCGCTCCGCCAGCCAAACCGGGAGCTGGATCAGCTTGCACAGGCCGTAGAACGGCAGCATCGGCCACACGTAGCCGACGTACTGGTCCTGGATGCCGCCGAATCCACCCCGATCGTGCCACAACTGGCCCAGATCGGAGAGGAACTGCCATGGATCGAGCACGACGCCGAGCTTGGTGTCGAAGGTGGTCCGCCCGGGGTGCACGGCCAGGAACAGCACGAACACCACGGCCCAGAATCCCAGCAGCCAGCGCCGGGACCGCGGTCCTTCCGGCGGACCGGAGGTGGCCCTGACGGGGCGGGCGGCTGCCGGGGGAGGAGCCTGGACCGTGGTCGTCATGGTGGACACCGCCGGAGGATGAGGAGGAGGTTCCAGGTGGCGAACTCGCGCAGCCCCGGCGTCTTCGTGACGGCGGAGGCGAGGAACGGCCAGTAGCGGGAGCGCGCCGAGACGACCGTGACGTCGTCGCGGGCGCGCACCTGCCGCAGGGTGGTGCCGATGTGCACGGCGAAGAGGTTCTCGCCGAGGGTGTGCTTGGCGGTCTTTCCGGTACGGCGGTGATAGCGGGCCCGCGCCCGCTCGGCGCCGAAGTAGTGCCAGGGCGCCCACTCGTGGCCGCCCCACGGGGAGAGCCAGTTGGTGAACGACACGTAGATCAGCCCGTCGGGCCGGGTGACCCGCGCGAGTTCACTGAGGAACGTCTGCGGATCGGCCACGTGCTCGAGCACGTTGGAGGAGAAGGTGACGTCGGCGACCCCGTCGCCCAGCGGCAGCAGATATCCGTCGGCGACCACGGACGCGACCGGCGGCTTTTGTCCCAACTCCCTTACGTCCGGCTCGAAGAGGTACGCGTGGGCGCCGCGCCGTCGGAACTCCTCGGTGAAGTACCCACTGCCGCCGCCGACGTCCACGACGGTACGGCCGCCGACCGGACCGTCGTAGGCCTCGACCTGATCGGCGGCGTCACGAGCCAGCAGTGAGTAACAGGTCTCCGGGTCGTCCTGCTCACGCCGGAAGGCACGGAAGAGGGTGAGGGAGCGACGTATGGAGGGGTCCTTGAGACGCGTGCCGGTCCCCTCACCATGGGGGGCGGTCATGGCGCCCAGCCCCTCACCGCCTCCCCGGCCACCGCTCTGAACTGGCGGACCGTGTTCTTCCAGTGGTACTGGGCCGCACGCTCGCGAGCGGCCTTGCCCATGAGGGTGCGGCGGTGGGTGGACAGGGTCAGGGCGCACCACGCCGCCGCGAAGGAGGACTCGCCGCGGGCCAGTACGCCCGTATCGCCGTCCACCACCGAGTCGCGCAGCCCGGGTACGTCGAAGGCGACCGCCGGGGTCTCCCGGGCCGCCGCCTCCGTGACCACCAGGCCCCAGCCCTCGACCGCGGAGGGATGCAGCAGCAGCCACGCGGCGCACAGCAGACGGTGCTTCTCGGCCTCGGAGACATGGCCCGCGAACTCGACATCGGCTCCCGCGAGTTGCTCGAGCCGCGCCCGCTCGGGTCCGTCACCGACGATCACCAGCCGGCCGCCGGTGACCGGGCGGACCCGCTCCCACAGCCGCAGCAGCAGATCGATCCGCTTGTACTCGACGAGCCGCCCCACCGCCACGAACAGCGGCTCCGGTGAGCGCTCGGCCCGCGGCCCCGGCTCCTCGACCCCGTTGTGCACGACCCGGATGCGCTCCCGCTCCACCCCGATCGCGCGCAACGCGTGGGCCGTCGACGGCGAGACGGCGACCAGGAGATTGCTGCGCCGCGGGCCCGCCAGCGCCCAGTGTTCGAGTCTTCGGCCGATCCGCGCGGCGGGCGCCAGCGGTCCGCCGAACCGCATCCTCCACATATCCGTGTGGACGTGGTTGACCAGGCACAGCGTGGGGCCGTGGTGCCACATCGGCGCCAGGTACGGCATGCCGTTGCACACCTCGACCAGGAGATCGCAGTCACCGACCTGCCGGTGGAAGGTGGAACGGGCGCGCAGAAAGTGCCCCAGGTCGCCGCCGGCCGAGACGACCCGGTAGGTCCGCTCCCGGTGGTCGGGGCAGGCCGCGGGTCCGCCGCACAGCAGCGTGACCTGGTGACCGAGCCCGGTCAGCCCGTCGGCGAGCCGGTCTACGAGGATCTCGGAGCCGCCCGCGGACGGGTTTCCGAGGTCCCGGTGGGCGAGGAAGACAATGCGGCGCGGCTGTGGGCGAAGAAGCGCCGGGAAGGACTGCACGGACTGCGCGGAGCGCGGGAGCGCGGCGCGCAGCGGGGAGGGCACGTGCTGGGGCATGGGTGCTCCAACTCGTCTCAGGGTGCGGAACTCAGCGTGGGGGGGCGAGGCGTGGACAACTGAAGTGGTAGGTGATCCGGTAGTCGGAATCGGATATCGGATATCGGTTATCTGTTATCTGATATCTGAAATCCGATATCTGCTGGTTGGTATCTGTTGGTTGGTATCCGGTGGTCGGTCGTGCGAGAAAACTGCCGATTGTGGGGGATTCGGGTATCGGCTGTAGCGGTGCTGTGGGTGGGCTGTGCTCAGGTGGGGGTGGATAGTTTTCGCCCGGCGGTTCGATGCGGCTACTCACCGAGGTGACAAATTCGGGGGTTTGTGGAGCTGACGCCGCATCACATCGTGAGCGGTGAAGGGGACGTACCGGACGAACCGGGATCCCGTCGCCCGCGTACCACCAAAACGCCCCCCGTCGCGGCGAGGACGAATCCCAGCACGCCGGCCCCCAGGGGCAACGTCTCCCCCACCATGCGCAGCTGACCGCTCTCCTTCTTCGCCTGCTTCACCGCGAACTTCTGGGTCGCCGTGGTGAAGGCCAGCTTCTCGGCGTCCAGGAGCAGCACCGCGTCGTTCTTGGCCTCCGGGGCGCGCAGCGTCCTGCGGGGTCCGACCTGGGCGTAGAGCACCCGGCCGGTGCGCTGGTCGACGACCAGCTCGATGCCGTGGTTGGAGTACCACTCCTCGGCCAGCACCTGGCTGCGCTCGGGTTGGTCGACGATGCCGCCCGGCACCATCCGGGTGCCGACCTTCGTCGGGGCGACCGTGCCGGTGAAGCGGTAACCCGTGTAACCCTGGATTTTTTTGGTGCCGCGGTAGTCCAGCGTGATGGGCGCGCCGAGGGAGCTGTCCCACCAGCGGTACGCGTGTTTCTGCACGTCGAAGGGGAACTTCAGGTAGGCGTCGCCGGCGAAGTACGGGTTCTCCTGGCAGCAGTGCACCGGCTTGTTGGTCCTCCGGTCGGTGACCCAGCGGTGCGGGGAGAACAGCAGCGCGTCGTGCGGATCCGCCGCGGGCAGCGACTTGTCCGTGTCGACCGTCGTCGTGACGTCCCAGACGGCGCGCCCGCTGCGCTCGCTGTCGGCGACATCGCCCCGGACCCGCTGGGTGACGGTGATGCGCTTGTCGTGCAGGGTCTGGACCTCGGCGGCGTCGAAATAGGCGCCATTGCCGGAGTAGACGGCGGTCGTGTCGATGTCGATGGGGTTCACGGCGGCGCGTGGTGCGACGTACCACTCGAGCATCGGGGCCAGCACGAGCAGGAAGGTGCCGAGGCCCAGTAGGACCAGTGCGAGGGCGACTGGAGGGTGCGGCCCGAAGGGCCTCGATGAGGGGTGGTGGTCGGGTGACGGGTGGGCGTTCTGGCGCATCCGGGCACTCCAGGGGCGTGAGGAGGCTCGACGCACAGGTGATACGGGGTGATACACGGTGATACGGGTGCGTCGACACCGGGAGGGAAAGTGCACGTGCGGTATGGGCGGGAAACCGTAGGCGCACCCTTGACGGAGTGTCAACGCATTGTCGAGACTGAGAACTTGCCGGGCGGGACCGGCGAATCGGTGACGGGTGACGGTGGGGACGACCTCCGACAGAGAGGCTGACCCTGCGATGTCCAGACTGCTCGCCGCCGTACTGACCGTCGCGGCCGCCGCCGCACTCGCCGTGGGCGCCGCGTTCGGCATCGTCGCGCTGCTCGAAGCGAGTCCCGACCAGCCGAACACACCGTTGATCACGTACGAGCATGCCGACCAGGCTCGGTGACCGTGAGCGCCCGCCAGGGAACCGTCGCCATGCGCTCGGCCTGGCATGACGTTCCCCGCCTCAAGGTGCGGCAGTTCGCGGCGATCGCCCTGGCCGAGGCGCCCGCGCTGGCCGAGGAGATCCTGCGCGAGATCCGCCGCGAGTACCCGCAGCTGCCCGTCGTCCTCGACGACTCCGGCGAGCCGATGGCCCTCGTCGGCATCCGCCGGGCCATCGAGGTCTTCGTGCAGCACCTGGAGACGGCCGAGGGCAGACCCCGCGTCCCCCCGGAGGTCTTCCAGGACTTCGGCCGCGGCGAGGGCCTGAACGGGCGCAGCCTCGACTCACTCCAAGCGATCTACCGGCTCGGCGTCCGCCTCGCCTGGCGCCGGTTCGCGGAGATCGGGCAACGGGTCGACATCCCGCCACCGGCGATGTACGAGCTCGTCGACGCGGGATACGAGTATCTGGACGGCCTCGTCAACCAGTCGGTCCGCGGATACGCCGAGGCCGCCGCCCGACAGGCCGGGGAGCGCCTGCGCCTCCAGCGCCGTCTGATGGAGCTGCTGCTCGCCGAGCACCACCAGCGGGGCGACCCCGCCGAGGCGCTCGTCGAACGGGCCGCCCGCATCGGCTGGCCGCTGCCCGACAAGGTCGCCGTCGGGGTACTGCTGCGCCCGGCCCGGGAGGCGGTCGCGCCCGCCGTGGGGCAGGGGGTGCTGCTCGACATGGAGTACGAGCAGCCGCGGATGGTCGTGCCCGAGCCGGACGCCGCGGGGCGCCCGGAGCTGCTGCACCGGGCGCTGACCGGCTGGTCCGGCGCGATCGGGCCACCGGTGCCGCTCGCCGACGCGGCGAAGTCGCTGCGCTGGGCGGTCGCGGCGGTACGGCTCATGGAGCGGCGGCTGCTGCCGTGCGGGGAGGTGCTGCACTGTACGGAGCACACGGAGGCCCTGGTGCTGCTCCAGCCCGAGGAGCTGATCGACGACCTCGCGCTGCGCTGTCTGGCACCGCTGGCCCACTGCGGGCCCACACACGGGCGGCGTCTCGCGGAGACGTTGCTGGCCTGGCTGGAGACACGCGGGGGCGCGCCGGAGGTCGCGGCGCGGCTCGGTGTCCACCCCCAGACCGTCCGTTACCGCCTCCGCCAGATCCGAGAACTGTGGGGTGACGAGATCGACGATCCGGACCGGCGCTTCGAGCTGGAGCTGGTGCTCCGCGCGCAGCGACTCCGAGGTGAACTGGGCGACCCCCGCGCCCGCCGCTGACCCGCCGACGGCGACACCGGACCGTTACCCACCCATTGCCCCCGCAAGACCACTATGACTAGCCTGTGTTCGTCATGCCGATCGCCTGTTGAAATTTCGAACACGGCTGTTGTTCGAACGCAGGCACTGAGACACAAGGGAGGGGGCCGGTTGTGGGACGCCTCGTACCTGCCGTGACCCGAGCTCTGGACATACTGGAGCTTTTCCTCGACGGAGACGGGACTCTCTCCGCCCCCGACATCGTGCGCAGGCTGCAGTTGCCCCGTACGACGGTGCACGAGCTGGTCACCACGCTCGCCGCCCGCTCGTACATCGTGCAGGTGCCGAGCCAGCCGGGACGCTACCGCCTCGGTGTGCGGCCCTACCAGCTCGGCAGCCGGTACGCCGAGCAGCTGGACCTCGCCGCCGAGGGTCAGCAGGTCGCCCGCTCCGTCGCCGAGACCTGCGACGAGACCGTCCATGTGGCGATCCTCGAGGGCACGGACGTCATCTACATCGCGAAGGTCGACTCCACGCACGCCGTGCGCATGGTGTCGGCGGCGGGCCGGCGCCTGCCCGCCCACTGCACCTCCGTCGGCAAGATGCTGCTCGCCGCGCTCCCCGACCCGGAGCTGACCGCCCGCATCCCCGACGACGCCGACCTGGTCGCGATGACGGCCAACAGCATCACCGAGCCGTCCGCCCTGCGTGAGGCCCTCGCGGAGATCCGCAGCCGTGGCGTCGCCGTGGAGAGCCGCGAGTCGAACCCGGACGTCAGCTGCGTCGCCGCCCCGGTGCGCGACCGCACGGGGCAGGTCGTCGCCGCGCTCTCCATCTCCGTACCGATGATCCGCTGGAGCGACGAGCGCCGCGTCGAGCTGGAGCAGCTCGCCGCGAAGGGCGCCGTCGAACTGTCCGAGCGCCTCGGCTACCGGAGCGTGGTGAAGTGACGGCCGTCGACGTCGCGGTCCGCGCCGAAGCCGCCCTCGGTGAGGGTCCCACCTGGGACCCGCGCGAGCAGCGGCTGATCTGGGTCGACATACTCGGCTCCCGGGTGCACACCTACGCCCCCGCCTCCGGCCGCCGTACGGTGCTGGCCACCGAGCAGCACGTGGGCGCGGCGAAGCCCCGCGCGGGCGGCGGACTGGTCGTCAACCTCCGGGACGGCGTGGGGCTCTACGGCCCCAGCGGCTCACCCGACGCCTTCCGCTGGCTGCACCGCGATCCCGTCCCCGGCCGACGGGGCAACGACGCCGCCATCGCCCCCGACGGCACGCTCTGGGCCGGCACGATGCGCTACGACGAGGCGCCGGGTGGCGGCACCCTGTCCCGCTTCGCCCCCGACGGCACCGTCCACACCCTCCTCGACGACGTCACCGTCAGCAACGGCACGGGGTGGAGCCCCGACGGCCGGCTGATGTACTACATCGACACGCCGACGCGCCGGATCGACGTGTTCGATGTCGGGGACGATCAACTACCCGTGAACAGACGCCAGTTGGCTGCGGTCGCAGACGGCGACGGCTTCCCCGACGGCCTCACCGTCGATGCCGACGGCTGCGTCTGGGTGGCCTTCTGGGACGGCGGGGCGGTGCGCCGTTACACACCGGACGGCGTCCTCGACCGCGTGCTCGAACTCCCCGTCCGCCGCCCCACCGCCTGCGCGTTCGGCGGCGCCGACCTGACCGACCTGTACATCACCACGGCCCGTACGGGCCTGGAGGCACCGCACCCGCTCTCCGGCTCGCTGCTGGTGGTACCCGGCGCGGGGAAGGGGCTGGCGCAGCCCGCGTTCGCCGGCTAGCGACTCCGCCTGTCAGAAGTCCCCCGTCCAGCTGCCGGTCGCTGAGCGGGGACTTTTGATTTTTGCGCAAACCATTGACTAGAAAGCGCTTCCTATCTACGGTCCCGTTCGAAGTTACGAGCATTCGACGAAATATCGAACACTCGAGCCTGCGAACAACTCGAACCTCACGACAGTAAGGGCAGGGCATGGGACGACCTGACCTACACGGACACCTGAACCGTCGGCACATCCTGGCCGGGCTGGGCGGATTGACGGTGGCCGGCAGCCTCGGCTTCGCCGCGCTCGGGACCGGGGCCGACGCGCTCGCCTCCGGCGCGGACACCCGCGTCCGCTACTGGAACCTCTTCAGTGGCGGCGACGGCTACAACATGATCGCGATGCTGGACGCCTTCCGTAAGGAGAATCCAGGCATCGACGTGAAGGACTCGACCCTCCAGTGGGGCAGCCCCTTCTACACCAAGCTCGCCATGGCAGCGGCGGGCAACCGCGCCCCGGACCTCGGCGTCATGCACCTCGGCCGCGTCACCGGCTTCTCGCCCGGCCGCCTCCTGGACCCCTGGGACGTCGGCCTGCTCGCCAAGTACGGCGTCAAGGAAGCGGACTTCAACCCGGCACTGTGGAAGCGCGCCGTCATCGACGGCAAGCTCTACGCCCTCCCGCTCGACATCCACGTACAGCTCTGCTTCTACCGCAAGGACGTGCTGAAGAAGGCGGGTCTGCTCGGCGACGACGGCCGGATGGTGCCGGTCACGTCGACCGACGAGTGGTTCGACGTGCTGAAGAAGGCGAAGAAGGCCACGAAGAAGGGGCTGCAGACCCTCGGCCTGCACGCCAACGACCAGAACTTCATGTGGTGGTTCTTCGTCGCCTTCTACACCCAGCTCGGCGGCACCTACTTCAACGCCGCGAACACCGAGGTCACCTTCGACACCGACAAGGCGACCCAGGTCCTGGAGTTCCTGCGGCGGCACGTCACCGACGGCTACGCGATCGCGGGCGCCGCCGACGGCGAACAGTTCCTCAACGGCGCTCCCTTCACCTGGGAAGGCAACTGGTCGGTCCCGGTCTTCTCCGGAGCCGAGCTGGAGTACGGCGCGACCCCGCTGCCCCCCGTCTTCGGCAAACAGGCCACCCATGCCGAGTCGCACTCCTTTGTCCTGCCGCACCAGTCCGACCGCGGCGGCGCCGCCAACGAGGCCGCGCACCAACTCGCCGCCTACGTCGTCAAGCACGCCCAGCAGTGGGCGGCCGGCGGGCACATTCCCGCGTACACCTCGACCCTGTCCACGGCCGCGTACAAAGAGCTGACCCCGCAGAACGAGTACGTCACCGCGATGGACCACCAGGCCACCGAGCCCAAGGTGTGGTTCGCCGGGTCCACCGGCATCCTCGCCCAGCGCGTCGGCCCCATCGTCGTCTCCTCGACGATGGGCTCCGCCCGACCGGAGGCCGCCGCCCGCCGCATGAAGGGCGCGCTCGCCCAACTGCTCGCCATGAAGAACCCGATGGACGGCAAGACCGCCGCGCAGGGAGGTGCGGTCGCATGACGACGACCAGCGCTGAGACCGTCATCGCACCCGCGCGGACGAAGACCGCCGCGCAGAGCGCCACCGTCCGCCGCAAGCAGGGCTTCCAGCACGGCGGCTGGTTCGTCGCCCCGTTCCTCGTGCTGTTCGCGCTGTTCGTGATCTGGCCGCTGCTGCGCGGCCTCTACCTCAGCTTCACCGACGCCAACATCTCCGGCGACGGCGCGAGCTTCATCGGCCTCGACAACTACCGCGAGGCCCTCCAGGACCCGCTGATGTGGGACTCGCTCGGCCACAGCGCGTACTTCACCCTCCTGGTCGTGCCCTGCATCACCGTGCTCGCCTTCCTCCTCGCGATGCTGGCCCACCACATCGAGCGCGGCAAATGGCTGTGGCGGCTCTGCTTCTTCATGCCGTTCCTGCTGCCGTCCACCGTCGCGGGCAACCTGTGGCAGTGGCTGTTCAACCCCGGTACGGGCATGGTGAATTACGTCTTCGGCGTCGACACACCGTGGCTCACCGACAAGTCGTACGCGATGCTCGCCGTCGTCATCACGACCCTGTGGTGGACGGTCGGCTTCAGCTTTCTGCTCTACCTCGCCGCGCTCCAGGGCATCCCCGCACACCTCTACGAGGCCGCCAAGCTGGACGGCGCGAACGCCTGGCACCGCATGGTCCACATCACCCTGCCGATGCTGCGCAACATCACGGGCCTCGTCATCGCACTGCAGATCCTCGCCTCGCTCCAGGTCTTCGACCAGGCCGTCGTGATCCAGGACTTCGGGCCGGGCCCCGAGGGATCGACCCGCACCTTCGTGCAGTACACCCTCGAAGAGGGCTTCACCAGCTACCGCGTGGGCTACGCCTCCGCGATCTCCATCATCTTCTTCGTGATCATCGCGGCCGTCGCCCTCGCGCGGATGTGGCTGCTGCGCAACCGTGAGGAGGGCGGCCGATGACCACCGCCGCAGCGCAGACGCGTACCAAGCCCCGCAGGGCGTGGACGCCCAGCCAGATCGTCCTCACCCTCCTCGGCGTCGCCGTCTCCGTCGTCTTTCTGGCACCGCTCGCCTGGGCCCTGTTCACCTCCCTCAAGTCGGAGACCGAGGCCGTCGAGGTGCCGCCGCACTGGCTGCCCGAGGTGTGGACGGCACAGGGGTGGAAGGCCATCTTCGAGACCGGCAACATCACCAACTGGTTCGTGAACTCGCTCGTCGTCTCGGTCTGCGTCACGGCCATCGTGCTGCTGGTCAGCGCGCTCGCCGGCTACGGCTTCGCGCGCACCGAGTTCCGCTTCAAGGGCGCTCTGATGGGCCTCGTCATGGCCGGGCTCATGGTGTCGCCCGCCGTCCTCGGTGTGCCCCTGTTCACCACGGTCCAGCAGATGGGCATGGTCGACACCTACTGGGGCATGATCCTGCCGCAGTGCGCGCCCGCCGCGATGGTCTACATCCTCTACAAGTTCTTCCAGGGGATCCCGAGGGAACTGGAGGAGGCCGCCTTCATCGACGGTGCGGGCCGCTGGCGGGTCTTCTTCACCATCATCGTCCCGCTGTCGCGCCCGTCCCTCTCCGCGGTCGGCATCTTCACGTTCATCGCGTCCTGGAACAACTTCCTGTGGCCGTACATGGTGACCAACAATCCCGACCTGATGACCATGCCCAACGGCATCGCGACCGTCATGAACTCCTACGGCATCCAGTGGGCCCAGCTCATGGCCGGCGGCCTGATGGCAGGCCTGCCGTTGATCATCGTCTTCGTCTTCTTCCAGCGCCAGATCGTCGCGGGCGTGGCCCACACGGGCCTGGCCGGCCAGTGACGAGCATCGTGACCGAGGTGAAGCGCTTCACTCTTCAGGGTGGAAACATGCGCCGGTCCGGCATCGGCATCCCGTCCAGGGACAGCACCACTGCTACAGTCACCCTGTCCGACAACCTGGTTGGCGGACCTACCGCTGGACGGGCGGGAAGTCAGGCCGGTGGAGGCCCGCGTAAGACCACGCCTAAGAACGTGGCAGTGGCCGGTGAAGCAGGAAACCGCGGATGCGCCACAACCTGGTGCAGGCCGAAATCGTCGGCTCTCGGGCAGACGAGGACGTCAATGGCTCTACTACTCCGCCGTCTCCTCCTGGGTACCAACCAGGAGGCGATCGGCGTCGCATCCTCCAACAGCGGCCTCCCGGGCACCTGGACCGACCACGGCCCCGCCTTCACCTCCGAGACCACCGACTCCTGGAACGTCATCGACCCGGCCCTGATCAGGGCGGACGGCAAGCTGTGGATGGCGTTCGGCTCGTACTGGACGGGCATCCGCATGGTCGAACTGAAGGCAAGCACCGGAAAGGCCGTCGAGGGCGCCACGGTCCACCGCCTGGCGACCCGCCCGGACGCTCCGTACGCCGTCGAGGGCCCGTACATCGTCAAACACGGCAACTACCACTACCTCTTCGCCTCGTACGACGCCTGCTGCGCGGGCGTGAACTCCACCTACAAGATCAAGGTCGGCCGGTCGACGTCGGTGACCGGCCCGTACGTCGACAGCACCGGCACGCCCATGCTCCAAGGCGGCGGCGACCTCCTCCTGGCCGGACACGGCAAGTACTTCGGTACCGGCGGTGAGTCGGTGTTCCGCGACAACGGCCAGGACTGGCTCGCGTACCACTACTACGACAGCGACGACAACGGAACCCCCAAGCTCGGCCTGAACAAGCTGAGTTGGGGCAGCAACGGCTGGCCCGTCCTCAAGTGACCGACCCCTTCGGAAAGGAACCCATGTCCAGCACCACCGCCCGCTTCGCCCTGGACCCCGCCTTCACGGTCGGCGAGGTCGACCCACGACTCTTCGGCTCCTTCGTCGAGCACCTCGGCCGCTGCGTCTACACCGGCATCTTCGAGCCCGGCCACCCCTCGGCCGACGAGGCGGGCCTGCGTACAGACGTGCTGGAGCTGGTCCGCGAACTCGGCGTCACCGCCCTGCGCTACCCCGGCGGCAACTTCGTCTCCGCCTACAACTGGGAGGACTCGGTCGGCCCGGTGGAGGACCGGCCCCGCCGCCTGGACCTCGCCTGGCGCTCGACGGAGACGAACCGCTTCGGCCTGTCCGAGTACATCGCCTTCGTGAACAAGGTCGGCCCACAGGCCGAGCCGATGATGGCCGTCAACCTCGGCACCCGCGGCGTGGCCGAGGCCCTGGAACTCCAGGAGTACGCCAACCACCCCGCCGGAACAGCCCGTTCGGACCTGCGGGTGGCGCACGGCGACAAGGATCCGTTCGGCATCAAGCTGTGGTGCCTCGGGAACGAGATGGACGGCCCCTGGCAGACCGGCCACAAGACCGCCGAGGAGTACGGCCGTCTCGCCGCCGAGACCGCCCGCGCGATGCGCCAGATCGAACCGGACCTCGAACTCGTCGCGTGCGGCTCCTCCGGTCAGAACATGGAGACGTTCGCCGCGTGGGAGGCGACCGTGCTGCAGGAGACGTACGACCTGGTCGACTACATCTCTCTCCACGCCTACTACGAGGAGACAGACGGCGACCGGGACTCCTTCCTCGCCTCCGCCGTCGACACCGAGTCGTTCATCGAGAACGTGGTGGCGACCTGCGACCACGTGGGCGCCCGGCTGAAGTCGAAGAAGAAGATCAACCTCTCCTTCGACGAGTGGAACGTCTGGTACCAGAGCCGCCCCAACCCGCACCCGGTCGAGGACTGGCAGGAGGCCCCGCGCATCCTGGAGGACGTCTACTCCGTCACGGACGCGGTCGTCTTCGGCTCCCTGCTCATCGCGCTGCTGCGGCACGCGGACCGGGTGACCGTCGCCTGCCTGGCCCAGCTCGTCAACGTCATCGCCCCGATCATGACGGAGCCGGGCGGCCCCGCCTGGCGCCAGACGACGTTCTTCCCCTTCTCCCAGGCCTCGAAGTACGGCCGAGGCCAGGTCCTCGACGTACGCGTCGAGTCACCGACGTACGAGACGAAGAAGTACGGCGAGACGGACCTGCTGCACGCCACCGCCGTACGCGCCGACGACGGCTCGGTCACCGTCTTCGCCGTCAACCGCAGCCAGACCGAGCCGCTGCCGCTCGAAGTCGCGCTGAGCCGACTCGGGTTGACGACGGTCGTCGAGCACAGCGCGCTCGCCGACGCCGACCCGGACGCCACCAACACCCTCGACGACCAGGACCGGGTCACCCCGCACCCCGTCGAGGGAACCACCCTCCAGGACGACACCCTGACCGCCGTCCTGGAGCCGCTGTCCTGGAATGTGATCAGGCTCCGCTAAAGAGATCGGCCGGGGGAGGCCACCGCCGTCACCGGTACTCCTCCGGCCGCGCTGCCCATCAGCGTCAGCCGTACCTCGCCCGGACCCGAGGGCGTGGTTCCGTCGGACAGGACGGCGAGAGCGAGCGTGTTGAGCCCCCGTGTGTTCAGGATGCCGTTCGGCAGGGCGAAGGTGTGCTGAGGGCCCACGTCGTTGATGTACTGGCCCATGTTCCAGCCGTTCAGGAAGATCTGGACGCGGTAGGCGCGGTCCGGGTCGTCGGTGAACGTGAGCCCGATCGACGCGTCCACGCCGGGGTCGACGGCGAGCCGGAACCCGGTCCGGTACCAGTCCACGCCCTGCCTCCGTGCCGCCCGCGGGAAGTCGACGGCCTGCCAGCCGCCGTCCGCGAACCCCGGCAGATGCCAGCCGCGGCGCTCCCCGTACAGCCCACCGTGGTTGAGCGGCCCGCGCACGGGATCGGGCGCCGCCGCCCCCTGGATCCGCCAGGTGACCTCGGGGGCGGCGCCGTCGAAGGTCACGGCGGTCAGCCCGCGGGCCGCCTTGTGCGTGTCCCGCACCGCGCCGTCCATGTCGTGCTGCATACGGCGCACGAGGACGGAGAGAACACGCGGCCCGTCCCCCTCCTGCACGGGAAAGGTGGCCGTACCCGTCCACGTCCCCTGCCGGACCGTCTTCTTGTCCGGCACCGGCAACCGGTGCGTGCCCAGCGGCTTCCCGTCCAGCCACGCCATCAGCAGCCCCTGCGTACCCGCGACATACGAGAGGGACACCGACCCGGCGCCGCCCGCGTCCGCGAAGTGCCCCCGGTACCAGACGTCTCCGTAGTGGAAGCCGTAGTCGTCGGCGAAGAGGACGGGCTGCCCGGCCGGTACGGGGGTGGTGCTGTACGAGGACGTCCTGTTCGCGACCTTCCAGGCCGAGTCGTCGAAGTCGGCGGCGGACTCGGGGTTTTCGGCGTGGTGGCGCCAGCTTCCCAGTGCGGGGAGCGGAACGCTCGGTACGCCGGGCAGCCGCTGTTCGGTCCGCAGGCTCCCGGACGCCGTGGCGCGTGTCCTGAACGTCCCCCGGTTCCACACCACTTCACTCATCCCGCGCGGGCCCCAGACCTCCAGGTCCGCCGCCTCGACCGTGTCCCCGGTGAGGTGGACGGCGGTGCCGCGCAAGGCGGCCGTGCGCAGCAGCGCCGGGCCGAACACCAGCACCGGGCCCGACGGGGTGTCGTACCGCCACAGCCGCGCGGAGGTCTCGTCATCGGCGAGCAGCAGCAGAAGGGGTGCGGAGGTGCCCCCGCCCTCGATCAACACCCGTGTCAGTCCGTCGGTCCGGGCCACGACACGCAGCGCCCCACCCTTGTACGTGCACGTTGCGGACCCCTCCAGCACGGTCACCGTCGGCTCGCTCGCGCACTCCAGGGCGGTTTCCGTCGTCGTCCCCGCAGGGCCGGTGAGTACGGCGATGTCCTGGCGCCCCGCGGCCAGCCACAGCATGGGCTGCGCGGTGGAGTGGCGCAGTTTCCGCCGGCCGAGGGCGATCCCCGTGGTGAGCAGCCGGGCGTCGAGGCCGGGGAGCGTGACCGGCAGGCCGGAGAAGGGGAGAGCCGAACTCGCCTGTTGCGTACCGTCGTTGCGGAGCACGTAGACATGCGCGTCGGTGTCCGGGTTGACCAGGTGGTAGACCTTGATGTTCGGGTCCGTCGCCGTCACGTCCTCGGCCCGGTCCAGCTTGGCGAGGTCGGGCACGGAGTGCAGGAGCTGCCCGATCTGGTGCATCGGGACCAGCTTCGGGGTGGGCCTGCGGGCCTCGTCCAGGGCGGCACCGTAGTCGTACGACGTGTAGACGCACGGCGCGGGCAGCCAGCCCCAGGAGGTGCCGCCGTAGGTCATGTAGACGTTGTGGACCTTGATGCCGTTGGCGAGGTTGGTGAGGTAGAAACGCCGCTCGTACGCCGCGTCGCGGGTCCGGGCCGACTCGGCGTACCCCTTCCCGTCGAACTCCACCCCGCCCCACGGGTCGAACCAGCCGCCGCCGAACTCGGGCACGAAGCCCGGGGTGTCGGGACTCGCCGTCGACCCGCCCTTCGTGCCGCCGATGCCGAAGTACCCCCAGTCGGGCGGCGGGGCGAAGGGCGAGGGATAGCCGTCGAAGCCGTACAGATAACGCCCGCTCTCCCCGCCCGTGTCGAAGGTGCCGGGCGCCCAATGCCCGTTCCTGCCCTTGTCGTTGTGGAACAGCGGCACGTCGATGCCGTCGGCGCGGACCTTGGCGTAGAGGTGGGCCATGTAGTCGAGGCCGAGGGGGCTGGTGACGTGGTTGCCGTATTCGTTCTCCAGTTGGTAGAGGACGATCGTGCCGCCGCCGTCGGTGTGGAGGTGCCGGACCGCGATGCGGTTCACGGCGGTCAGCCACTCGTCGACGTACGACAGATAGGTCGGGTCGGAGGTCCGGGCGGTGCCCTTGGTGACGGTCAGCCAGCCGGGGAAGCCGCCCGCGTCGACCTCGGCGTTGATGTACGGGCCGGGACGCAGGATGACGTACAGGCCGGTCTCGGTGGCGGTACGCAGGAACAGGTCGAGGTCGCGGACACCCGTGAAGTCGTACTGCCCGGGGGCGGGGGAGTGGTAGTTCCAGGACGCGTAGATGCTGATCGCGTTGTAGCCGTGGGCGCGCAGCTTCTGCAGCACGTCCCGCCACAGGGAGGGGCTCGGCAGGCGGAAGGGGTGGACCTCGCCGGACCACAGGACGACGCGCTCGCCGTCGATCACCATCGAGTACTTGTCAAAGCCGACGGTGTGCCGTGCGGCGGCGTACGCACTGCCGCTCCCGCCCGCTCCGCCCCCGCTCCTGCCGAGGGAGATGCCGAGCGCGGCGGTGCCGGCGAGTGCGCTGAAGGTACGTCTGCTCAACACCATGCGGGGCTCCCAGGGACAGCGGCGCGGGTGTGGTCATTGTCCACAGCGATACGTTCACCATGGTCGTATGAGGATTTCGGCGCGGGCGGATTACGCGGTACGGGCGGTTCTGGAGCTCGCCTTCAGACAGGACGGGGAGCCCGTGAAGGCGGAGACCATCGCCCTCGCGCAGTCCATTCCGCACAAGTTCCTGGAGGGAATTCTGGGTGATCTACGGCGTGGCGGACTGGTCACCAGCCGACGGGGCGGCAACGGCGGCTATCTGCTCGCGCGGGCGGCCGACACGATCACCGTCGCGGATGTCATCCGTACGGTCGACGGGCCCATCGTCTCGGTCCGCGGCGAGCGGCCCACCCAGCTGACCTACACCGGCCCCGCCGAACCGCTGCTGCCGCTGTGGATCGCGGTGCGCGCCAATGTGCGGCGGATCCTGGAGGGCGTCACGCTCGCGGACATCGCGGCGGACGCGCTGCCGGAGCCGGTACGGGAGCTGGCGGCGGAGCCGGCGTCGTGGGAGAACCCGTAGAGCTTGTCGGAGAGCGGTTCTGTTCGGACGATCTCGCTCCGCCTGTGAACGTTCCTCATCCCCTCCTCAGGCTGCCCTCAGTTTCGGCGCCTACCGTCACCTCCCGTTCATCCCTACCGGACCGGTAGGGAACCCAGGGGCGACGGAACGGATCCCATGCGCACGCTGATACTGCTCGCCCTCGCGGGCCTCGGTGCCCAGCTGGTGGACGGCAGCCTGGGCATGGCCTACGGCGTCACCTCCACCACCCTGCTGCTGGCCATGGGGACCAACCCGGCCATGGCCTCGGCCACGGTCCACCTCGCCGAGATCGGCACCACGCTGATGTCCGGCGCCTCGCACTGGCGCTTCGGGAACGTCGACTGGAAGGTCGTCGCCAAGATCGGCGTACCGGGCGCGGTCGGCTCCTTCCTGGGCGCGACGGTCCTCTCCAAGCTGTCGACGGAGGTCGCGGAGCCCGCGATGTCCCTGATCCTGTTCGGCCTCGGCCTGTACGTCATGTCCCGCTTCACCTTCCGCGGCATGCCCAAGGGCAACCTGGGCAAGCCGCTGCGCAAGCGGTTCCTCGCGCCCCTCGGCCTGGTCGCCGGCTTCCTGGACGCGACCGGCGGAGGCGGCTGGGGCCCGGTCGGCACCCCGGCCCTGCTGGCCAGCGGCCGGATGGAGCCGCGCAAGGTGATCGGCTCCATCGACACCAGCGAGTTCCTGGTCGCCATCGCCGCCAGCCTCGGCTTCCTCTTCTCTCTCGGCTCCCAGGGCCTGAACTGGGGCTGGGTCCTCGCGTTCCTCCTCGGCGGCCTGGTCGCCGCGCCCGTCGCCGCCTGGCTGGTCCGCCTGGTCCCGCCGCGCGTCCTCGGCTCGGCCGTCGGCGGCGTCATCATCGTCACCAACGTCCGTACGCTCCTCAAGAGCGACTGGCTCGACGCGTCCGGGGCGGTCAGCACCCCGGTCTACGTCCTCCTCTACGCCCTGTGGGCCGCCGCCCTGACGTACTCGATCCGCGCGTACCGCAAGGAGCAGGCGGAGGAGCCGAGCGCTGTCGAGGAGCGGGAGCCGGTGGCGGCCTGAGGCGCGGGTCAGGCGGGCTTCGCCGCGGACAGGGCGGTGACGGTCACCTTGTCGTCGCACTCGGCCAGAGTGCCGTCCTTCAGGGCGACCTGGTGTGCTCCGGCACCCGGGACGCCCACCACCAGGGTCGGGTAGGTGACGGGCTCGGAGCCGGATTCGCAGTAGCCGTCGGCCTCACCCTGCACCTGGACGAACGTCAGCTTCGTCCACGCCTTCCCGCCCGGCGCGACCCGCAGCGCGGACGCGGAGCCCTTGCGGGTCACCTTGAGCGGACGGTTGCGCTCCGGGGAACCGTTGCCCGCACCCGCCACGGTCGGATGGCCCTGGACGACGCACGGCGTGCCGGACACGTTGGTGAACTCGACGACCACCGCGCCGGTTCCGGTCCCCGCCGGCCGGACCCTGGCCTGGTACATGGACGCCTCGAGGTCCGCCGGGCCGCACTTCTTCGCGGAGGACTTCGTCGCCTCGGCCGGCACCGCCGGCGCCGAATCGGCCGTCTGCGCCCCGTTCTCGGCGGGCTGACACCCGGTCATGAGCAGTGCGGCCGCCGACGCGGTGACCATCGCGATCGCGGCCCTGCGGTGGGCCCTGCGGATGCCTGTCCGGTACTCGCACTGTTCGTCCTGCATGAAGTCCCCCGAAGTCGAAGTCCGAGTGCCTGACCCTGCCCGACACTCGTCGCTTGAGAGGGCATTGCGGGCTTACGCGGTTTGCCTTGCTCACGTTCTGTGACGCAACGGTACTGTCCGCTTACGTAACGGTGACATGGCGGATCCCGGCCCGCACTTCGAGGCCCGCCTTCGTGCCACTGAACCTGGGGGTACGCCGGTTCACCCGCCCCTGGCCGGGGGCCGGGGACGGGTGGACCGGCGATTGGCGGATCTACGGTTCAGCTCGAGGTGTCCACGCCGACCGTGAGGGTTGCCGCGTAGCCGTCGGAGACGGTGCTGCCAAGGGCGGTCAGGGTCAGGAGGCCCGAGGACGCGCCGCCGTCGTCGTAGATGCTGTCGTCCTCCAGCAGGGTCTCCGACGTGGTGTTGTCCGAGTACGGCGAGATGGCCTGGATCTCCGCGTTGATGTCCTGGTCGAAGAAGAGCTGGCCGGTGTGGATGACCTCGCCGCCGGTGTACGAGTCGTCGGTGAGCGTGACGTCCGTGTGCACCCGCATGTGGACGTGGACGGCGCGGGACACATAGTGGCCGGGCCAGATCGAGGTGATGCCGCACTGACCGCTCTCATCGGTCAGCTGTCCACCGCGCAGGAACGTGCCGTTGTCCTCCTCCTCGTGGCCGTTGCCGCCCACGAAGCCGGAGTACTCGCCGAGGTGGTCGCAGTGCCAGATCTCGACGAGGGCACCCTCCAGCGGGGCGCAGTCGTTCGCGAGGTCGACGACGGTGAACGTGTACTGGACCTCGAAGCCCTCCTTGTCCTCACGGATGTCCTCGCGGACGAGGGCACCGTCGAGGGAGTACGGGCCTTCGGTGACCTCGGCGTTGAGGGTGCAGACGGTGGTGGCGGACGCGGACGCGGACGCGGACGCGGACGCTGACGCCGATGCGGACGTGGATTTCGTGGGCTTCGAGTTGCCCTGCTTGGTGGATGTCGGGTCGGCCGAGGCGATCCCCGCGACCGCGAGCCCGCCCGCGACGGCGACGGTGCCGCCGCCGATGAGGACGCGACGGCGCTGGACGCTCTTGTCGCGGCGGTGGCTCGCGGGGTGGGGATTGTTGTTGTGTTGCTCGGGTTGCTCGGGTTGCTCGTGTTGAGCCGGGTTCTCAGTCATGGGCATGGAAAGTAGGGGGGTAACTGAGGAAGTCCTTGATGCGGGGCTGTGAATGCGCTGGGAATCTGAGCGTCAACTGAGCGTGTCAGTACGGGAGTTGGGGCACACGCGGGGCGACCCTACCGAGCACGGCGGTTGGTGAGGCCGTATGGGGTAGGGCCGCCCCTGTCTCTGTGGGGGGAGGTGTGCGGGGTCAGCTCGTCTCGACGCCGACGGTGAGTGTGGCCGCGTAGCCGGACGACGCCGAGCTGCCCAGGGCTGTCAGGGTGAGGAGGCCGGAGGCGGCGCCTCCTTCGTCGTAGATCGAGTCCTGGGCGAGGGTGGTGCGAGTGACCGTGTTGGTGGAGTACGGGGAGATCTTGGCCACCGCCGTGGTGATCGTCTCGTTGAAGAAGAGCTGGCCCGTGTGCAGCTCCTGGCCGCCGGTGAAGGAGCCGTCGGAGGTGAGGGTGACGCCGGTGTGCACCTTGAGGTGGATGTGGATGCAGCGGCCCCGGTACCAGCCGGGGTAGATGGTGGTCAGCTTCGCCACGCCGTCCGTGCCCGTCAGGACGCCGCCGCGCATGAAGGTGCCGCTGTCCGGCTCGTCGTGGCCGTTGTTGCCGACGAACCCGGAGTACTCGCCGAGCGCGTCGCAGTGCCAGATCTCGACGAGCGCGTTGTTGATGGGGGCGCAGGTGTCGTCGTCGACGACGGTGAGCGTCAACTTGAGGGGGACACCCGCTTTGCCTTCGGTGATGTCGGCGCGGACGAATTGTCCGTCGAGGTAGTAGGGGCCTTCGGTCATCTCCTTCGTGAGGGTGCAGACGGCCGCCGCGGCGACGGGGGCCGTGTCGTCGGTTTTCTCGCGCGCGGCGGCGCCCACGGCCACGGTGGCGGCCGCGGCGCCCGTGGCGATCAGGACGGTGCGGCGCCCGACCGGGTGTGTTGCTCCTGTGGTTTCTGTCATGAACACGGCACCGTAGGGAGGGATGCTGTCGATGGGCTGTCAGTACGGCAAAATGACAGACCGTCAAGTTACTTGTGAGACAGCTTGATGCGCCGCGGCCCGTGGAGCGACGTCCCGGGCGGCCGCGGCGAGTACCGCCGCACGCCCTCGAACGGGTCGGAGGCGGTCAGCGTCGCGCGCTCCGGCATCCAGGACGCCGAGAAGAGCGGGCGAGGAGGGCCGGCCCGATACGGAACGCGGGGTAGACGGCGGTCTGGGCCAGGACCAGGAGCGACGGCATCAGTAGGGCGACCACGAGCAGCTGAGTCAGCTCGATGCCCAGGTTGAAGCCCAGCAGGGTGGTCACGAGTGAACCGCGGTCCAGGCGAGGTCGCATGAGCGAGGCGAACGCCAGGCCGTGGACCAGTCCGAACCCGCCGCGATACCAGGCAAGGCAAGGACACCAAGGCGTGTCAACGAACCCGGAACTCGCAACTCCGAATGAGGTCTGGATTCCTGACGTACGCCGCCAAGTGGCCGTTGGGGCCGCCCGCTTCTTGGTCAGTGTCGTGCTTGCGCGAGCCGAGTCAAGGGCGCTGCACTCCGCTGCGCTGCGTTCCGCGTCGGCTTCGCCGATCGGCCTGCGGCCGACCCTTGACACGGCTCGCTCCAGCACGTGGGAGAAGCGAGCGGGCGGCCCGGAGAGACGGGTGGCCCAGGTCGGTTCGCGTCTTGGGCGGGTTGGGTTGCGGGCCGGGGTGGACGGGAGACGCGGTCGCGCCTCGCCTGCACGCCGGGTGGGCTTAGCGGCGGACGGCCGGTGGGTGGTGCGCACTCCCACCTCGGCGGCACGCCGGGCGGGCTTAGCGGCGAGAGGCTGGTGGGGGCTGCGCGCCGACGGGATGGCGCACGCCGGGCGAGCTTAGCGGCGGACGACCGGTGGGGGATGCGCACCGGCAGGTGGTGGCACGCCGGGCGGGCTAAGCGGCGGACGGCCGGTGGGTGGGCGCGCACACGCGGGGTGGTGGCACGCCGGGTGTGTTCGGTGGGTGCGGCTGGTGGTCGGGGGCGGGGCGGGGCTCCGGACGGCGCGGAGTCCCTTCCGGGGGCAGTGCGCGGGCCATGTCCCCGGCAATTGGTTACTTTGTGCCAGCCTGCCCGAGGAAAACCCCAGGTCGGCAGCCATAGGCGTGGCCCAAAGTAACCAATTACTCCCGGAGGCGTGATCGGTGAGGCCGGTGTGGCGGATGAGGTGTGTCACTGGTGAGGGGGTGCCTCGACCCACCTACCCGCTAACTGCAAGACGCCAAGCCCACCGCCATGCCATCACCCCGTCGGCACGCACCCCCGCCGACCGTCCGCCGCCACTCCCACCCGGCGTGCCGCCACTGCGCGCGTGCGCGCGACCCGCCGCCTGTTCCGCCGCTAAGCCGACCCGGCGTGCCGCCGAGGCGCGAGCGCGCCCGTCAGCGCCGGCCCGCAGCCCAACTCGCAAACCCACCTGGGCCACCCGCTCGCTTCTCCCACGTGCTGGAACGAGCCGTGTCAAGGGTCGGCCGGAGGCCGATCGGCGTAGCCGACGCGGAACGCAGCGCAGCGGAGTGCAGCGCCCTTGACTCGGGTCGTGGAAGCACGACACTGACAAAGAAGCGGGCGGCCCCGACGGTCACTTGGCGGCGTACGTTATGAAGTCGGCCCAGGTGGAGGGGGAGAGGGCGAGCTGGGGGCCCTGGGTGTCCTTGGAGTCGCGGACGTGGATGGTGTGGGGGCAGGTGGCCACCTCGACGCAGTCGCCAGAAGCGCTGCTGCTGTAGCTCGACTTGTGCCAGGACAGGGCGACCTCTACGCAGTCGTCGCCCGAGCCGCTGCTGTAGCTGCTCTTGAACCAGGTCAGTTCGATCGTGTTCATAGGTCTCCTCGCATGCGCTCCAACAGGCTCACGGAGTCCCGGATGGTGAGAGCCTGCGAACGCATCCTGGCATACCGCCTCTGAAGCACGCTGACCACTTTCG
The DNA here is from genome assembly GCF_040652275.1 of Streptomyces sp. NPDC048275. NCBI lineage: Bacteria > Bacillati > Actinomycetota > Actinomycetes > Kitasatosporales > Streptomycetaceae > Streptomyces > Streptomyces sp. NPDC048275. The sequence continues at coordinate 18,746 of NZ_JBEZLR010000027.1, read as the reverse complement.
GGTCGGAGATCAACTGGCCGCTTTCCTGGCCTTCGTTGTAGGCGAACCACTTGTTCTCAGGGGTTTCCGACAGACGGATGGGGCCGTGCAGCCCGGCGTGAGACTCGCGAACCAACGGCATGATTTGGATCTCGACGTGCCGCAACTGCGCGATCTTCAGCACGTGATCGATGAGTTCACGTGTGACCTGCACTCCGCCGGTGCGCCGAAGGAACAAGTACTCCTCCAGGATGAAGCTGAACGCGGTGTTCGGGCGCTCCCGAAGCAACCGCTGCCGCTCGGCCCGTGCTGCCCACTGGGCCTCGATCTGCGCGTCGTCCAGCGGAGGCAACTCGTCGACGAACAACTGTCGCGCGTACGCCTCCGTCTGCAACAGCCCTGGAATCAACCGGCACTCATACGTGTACAACGCGATCGCAATCGCCTCCAACCGCGCCCACTGCCGAAACCAAGCCGCCAACCCCGGCTGCCGGGCGAGATGCCCCGCCGCCCTCCGTAACGCCCCCGTGTTCCCCAGCGCCTCCTCCGCCCGCTCCACGAACGCCGGATCCGGCATTCTCCGCCCCAACTCCACGGACGCCACCGTGTGCTTGGAGAACCGCACCAGGTCCCCGAACTCCTCGCGGCTCAGGCCCGCGTGTTCCCGTAACGCCTGCACCACCGCACCGAACGTCCGCAGACTGTCGGACGACTCCGGTTCCCCGCCCGTGCCCACCACGCCATCGACCACCACGGTCACCTCCCACCCGCAATGGTCACGCCCAGCGATGAGTACCGTCCACTCCGTTACCGCGTACGCCGCCGCAGCGTACGCGGCGCCGACCTGGTGAAGTCCCGGAGTCGACCGCGAGATTGGGTGCATGATCGCACCACCAACCCCCCAGGGCCCGGTTACCGTACGTACGTTCACCCAGCGCCTCAGCGCCACCCCGCGCGGTGCCCGCCTCGCCCGTCACCTGGCCCTGAATCAGTTGGACGCCTGGGGTATCGCGCACGGCACGGACGCCTCCGACACCGCCGCCGTGATCGTCGCCGAGCTGGCCGCCAACGCGGTGACCCACGGCCGGGTGCCCGGCCGGGATTTCGAGCTGCGGCTCTCTCTCGTCACGGCCAGCGTCCGAATCGAGGTGGCCGACACCCGCAGTGGGCCGCGTCCGCCGGGGCCAGGTGACGTACCGCCTCCGCACCCCCTCGGCGACAGCGGCCGGGGGCTGGTCCTCGTCGAGGCGCTCGCCGATCGTTGGGAGGTGCTGGACCGCGAGCCGCCCGGCAAGACCGTCCGGGCCGAGATCGACCTGCCGGGGTGGCTGTCCCTGGTCAGGCTCGGCCCGCCGCCTGCGCGATCGACGACAGCACCGCCGCCGGATCCCCGCCCAGTGCCACCGACGTGCCGATCTGGGCCGTGAGCGCCTCCGTCGTGCCCGCCGACGTGGTGAAGGTGCAGGCGTGTGACGGGAGTTGGGTGGGAAATGGTTTGCGGTCGAGTACCGCCGTACTCGACCGCAAGTCCTTGTCTCAGCCGACCTGGTTGTACGCCGCGCCCGCCGCCGGCCAGCCCGTGGGCTGGGATGCGGGCGGGGGTTCCGGCTGGGTGCGGCCCCGGACCTGGGCGGCGGTCAGGCCGCCGTTGCGCAGGCCCGGCATGCCGGTCTGGAAGGCCCCGAGTCCGGCGGCCGGGGCGGGGGCGATACCGGGCGGCATGGCCGGTGCCGCTGCCGGCGCCTGGGCGACCGCGGGCATCGGCGCCTGTGGCATGGGCGCCTGCGGCATCTGCGCGGCCGCCGGCATCTGCATGGGTGCCGCGGGCTGCGGCGGCATCATGGGCGGTGCCGCGGCGGCCGGAGCCGGAGCCGGGACCAGACCCGGCATGCCCATGGGGGCCTGGGCCGGGGCGGGACCCGGCCAGGTCTGCGCGGGCGGAAGGCTCTGCATCGCGGCGGCCTGCGCGGCCAGTCCCGGCATGCCCGCCCCGTTCGTCTCGCTGACCAGTCTGTCGACGGCCGCCGTACCCGAGCTGTAGCTGGTCCCGTTGCCCAGTTCGGGTACGGCGGCTCCCCTCCTGGTCCCGTAGAGCACCTGCTCCATGCCGGACACCAGGCGACGCACGTCCGTCTGGGGGCGCACCACGAGTCTCAGGAAGCGACTGGACGAGCCGATCTTGTTGCCGCACTCGCGGACGAGGATCCGGTGCTCGGTGAGCAGCCGGTCCCGGACCACGGTGCCTTCGGCGCCCACGGGAAGGCGTACGAAGAGGAAGTTGCCCTGCGAGGGGTAGACCGTCAGACCGGGCAGCGCGGTGAGCTGTCGGGCCATGTCGAGCCGGTCGCGGCGCACCAGGTGCAGGCTCTCCATGTACTCCTGGCCGTGGTTCTTGAGCATGAACACCACGAACTCGGCGAAGGAGTTGAGGTTCCACTTGGGCAGCATGGAGCGGACCTTGCCGGCGAGCGCGGGGTTGGCGACCATGTAGCCGAAGCGGATGCCGTGCAGCCCGAAGTTCTTGCCGAGGCTGCGCAGGACGATGACGTTGGGCCGCAGTACGGCCTCCTCGACGACGCTCGGGTCGCTCTCCGCGTCGGCGAACTCGAGGAAGGACTCGTCGATGACGATCAGGTCCAGGTCCTGGAGCTGGTCCATGAAGTTGACGAGGGCGCGGCGGGTCAGGAAGCCGCCGTCGGGGTTGTTCGGGTTGCAGATGACGGCGGCACGGGTGCCCCGGGCGCGGATGAACTCGATGTACTGCGCCGGGTCCAGGGCGAAGCCCGCGGACTCCTGGAGCGGGAACATGTCGACGCGCTTGCCGGTCTCCATCGGCTGGTCGGTCCAGCGGCCGAAGGTGGGGACGGGGATGGCGAGGGACTCGCGGACCAGCAAGTGGTCGATCCAGGTGATCAGTTCGGTGGAGCCGTTACCCATCGCCACGCAGCTCGGGGGGAGTTGGAGCAGCGCGCACAGCTCGGCCGTGATGGTGTCGGCGCTGCTCGGGTAGTACGTGATGATCTCGCGCAACCGGCCGGACAGCTCTTCGAACATGCCGGGCGTGGGGAAGTACGGGTTGCACGGGATACAGAAGTCGACCGGGCCGACTCCGTCGCTCTCGCGTGCCAGCGCAGCCATCGAGGGGCTGTGCGCCGCAGTGCCGCGGAACAGCGAGGTGACGTTGTCGGCCATGGAACCTCCGTCTCTGGGTGGCCCGTGCGGGGGAGCACGGGCCGCCCTTACATACGGATACGGAGGTGGCGCTGTTCAACTCGTGTGACTTTAGTAAGAGTTATGTTTCGGTGGGAACCGAACGGGCCTCGGCGGCGTCAGGCGCCGAACGAGTGGACCGTCGTCGACCGGTACGTCCGGCCGGGACGCAGCACCGTCGAGGGGAACGACGGCTGGTTGGGCGAGTCCGGGAAGTGCTGGGTCTCCAGGCACAGTGCGTCGCCCTGGCGGTAGATGGCGCCGCCGGTGCCGACCAGGGTGCCGTCGAGGAAGTTGCCGGAGTAGAACTGCAGGCCCGGCTCGGTCGTCGCCATCTTCAGCGTGCGGCCCGAGGACGGGTCCTTGAGGGTCGCGATGTGCTCGGGCTTCGCCGTGATGCCCTTGTCGAGGGCCCAGTTGTGGTCGATGCCCTTGCCGTACAGGAGCTGCTGGTGGGCGACTCGGATGTCCTCGCCGACGGTCTTCGTGCGGCGGAAGTCGAAGGGGGTGCCCGAGACCTTGGCCAGCTCGCCGGTGGGGATCAGACCGGAGTCGACGGGGGTGTAGCGGGCGGCGGCGATCTTCAGCTCGTGGTCGTAGATCGAGCCGCTGCCTTCGCCGGCCAGGTTCCAGTAGACGTGGCTGGTGAGGTTGACGACGGTGGCCTTGTCGGTGGTGGCCTCGTAGTCGATGCGCCAGTCGCCGGCCTTGGTGAGGGTGTAGGTGACCTTCACCTTGAGGGTGCCGGGGTAGCCCATCTCGCCGTCGACGCTGGTGTAGTACAGGTAGAGGCCGACGTCGGAGCCCTTGGTGAAGGGTTCGATGTCCCAGACGCGCTTGTCGAAGCCCTTGGCGCCGCCGTGCAGGCTGTTGGCGCCGTCGTTGACGGAGAGCTGGTAGCGCTTGCCGTCGAGGGCGAACTGCCCCTTGCCGATGCGGTTGCCGTAGCGGCCGATGAGCGCGCCGAAGTACGGGCTGGAGGCGACGTAGTCATCGATGTTGTCGAAGCCCAGCGACACGTTCTTGTACTTGCCGTGCCGGTCGGGGATCTCCAGGGACTGGACGATTCCGCCGTACGTCAGGACCTTGAGCTTCGTCCCGCCGTTCGCCAGGGACCAGCTGTAGATCTTGGTGCCGTCGGCGAGCTTGCCGAAGAGCGACTTCACCGGCTTCCTGCCTCCTGTGGCGTGTGCGGTGCCGACCGTGGCGGCGGTGAGGCCGGCGGCGGCTGCCGCCGCGATGACCGTGCGTCTGCTCGTTTCCATCTCTAGCGGCTCCAGAAATAGGTACGGGGGCCCGCTCGGGCCCCCGTACAGCTTGGATTTACGAACCGACCTTGCGCTTGTTCCACACGTCGAAGCCGACCGCCGCCAACAGGGCCAGGCCCTTGATGACCTGCTGCCAGTCGGAGCCGACGCTGAGGAGATTCATGCCGTTGTTCAGCACACCGAGGACGAGACCGCCGATGATCGCGCCGAGGACGGTGCCGACACCGCCGCTCATGGACGCGCCACCGATGAACGCCGAGGCGATCGCCTCGAGTTCGTAGTTCAGGCCCGCCTTCGGTGAGGCCGCGTTGAGGCGGGCGGCGATGGCCATACCCGCCAGGGCCGCGAGCGCGCCCATGTTCAGGAAGACCAGGAAGGTGACCTTCTTGTCCCTGACGCCGGACAGCTTCGCCGCCGGAAGGTTGCCGCCGATCGCATAGATGTGGCGGCCGAAGACGGCGTTGCGCATGACGTAGCCGTAGCCGACCACCAGGACACCGAGGACCAGCAGGATGATCGGCGCGCCCTTGTAGCTGGCGAGCAGCATCGTGACGACCAGGATCGCGGCACCGATGGAGACGAGCTTGAGCAGGAAGATGTTCCTGGGCACCACGTCCAGCGAGAACTCCTGCTGGCGCTTTCGGTCGCGGACCTCCTGCAGGACCGCGAAGACGATCAGGGCGAGGCCGAGCAGCAGCGTGATGTTGTGGTAGTTGGTGTCGGGACCCGTCTCCGGCAGGAAGCCGTTGCCGAGATCCTGCAGCCCGCCCGGGAACGGGCCGAGGGTCTGCCCCTCCAGCAGGATCTCCGTCAGACCGCGGAAGATCAGCATGCCGGCGAGGGTGACGATGAACGACGGTATGCCGCCGTACGCGATGAAGAACCCCTGCACCGCGCCCGCCAGCGCGCCCATCAGCAGGCACAGCACCACGGCGACCGGCCACGGCACATCGTGCTGCACCGTCAGTACGGCCGCGAACGCGCCCACGAACGCCGTCAGCGAGCCGACCGACAGGTCGATGTGGCCCGCGATGATCACCAGCATCATGCCGATCGCGAGGATCAGGATGTAGCTGTTCTGCAGGACCAGGTTGGAGACGTTGCGCGGCAGCAGCAGGTCGCCGTCGGTCCAGACCGCGAAGAGGGCGACGATCAGGCCGAGGGCGATCAGCATGCCGTACTGGCGCATGTTGCGGCGCAGGCCGTCCAGCATCAGCTGGAGCAGCCCACCGCCGGTGGCCGAGCCGCCGGACTTCCCGGGCGGCGCCGGGGCCGGGGTCTTGGCGGTCACATCCGTGCTCATCGGGATACCTCTTTGTCCTTTGTCATCTGGCGCATCAGCGCTTCCTGCGTGGCCTCGGCCCGCGGGACCTCGCCCGTGAGCCGCCCGGCGGCCATGGTGTAGATGCGGTCGCACATGCCGAGCAGTTCGGGCAGCTCGGAGGAGATGAAGACGACCGCCTTGCCCTCGGCGGCCAGTTTGTCGATGACCGTGTAGATCTCGAACTTGGCGCCCACGTCGATCCCGCGGGTCGGCTCGTCCAGGATCAGGACCTCCGGCCCCGCGAAGATCCACTTGCTGAGGACGACCTTCTGCTGGTTGCCGCCCGACAGCTTGCCCACCGGTTCGAAGACGGTAGGCGCCTTGATGTTCATGGACTTACGGAAGCCCTCGGAGACCTGCCGCTCCTCGTGCTCGTCGACGACACCGCGCTTGGAGACCTTGCCCAGGGCACTGAGCGAGATGTTGCGGTTGATGGTGTCGATGAGGTTGAGGCCGTAGTGCTTGCGGTCCTCGGTGACGTACGCGATCCCGTGCCCGACCGCCTCGGGCACGGTCTTCGTACGGATCTCCTTGCCGTCCCGGAGGACCGTGCCGCCCGTGTACTGGCCGTAGGTGCGCCCGAAGACACTCATCGCGAGTTCGGTGCGGCCTGCGCCCATCAGGCCCGCGATGCCGACGATCTCGCCGCGTTTGACGTTGATCGACACATCGTCGACCACCTTGCGCTGCTGGTCGATCGGATGGTGCACGGTCCAGTTGCGGACCTCCAGGGCCGGGGCCGTGCCCACTTCCCCCTCGTACGGAGTGCGCTCGGGGAATCGGTGGTCGAGGTCGCGGCCGACCATTCCGCTGATGATCCGGTCCTCGGTGGTCTCCGCCGCCTTCACGTCGAGGGTCTCGATGGACCGCCCGTCGCGCAGGATCGTGACCGAGTCGGCGACCTTGCGGATCTCGTTCAGCTTGTGGGAGATGATGATCGAGGTGATGCCCTGGTTCTTCAACTCCAGGATGAGATCGAGGAGTTTGCCGCTGTCCTCGTCGTTCAGCGCCGCGGTCGGCTCGTCGAGGATGAGCAGCTTCACCCTCTTCGACAGCGCCTTGGCGATCTCCACGAGCTGCTGCTTGCCCACGCCGATGTCGGTGACGCGGGTCTCCGGGTGGTCGTCGAGACCGACCCGGCGCAGCAGCTGGGACGCGTGCCGCAGGGTCTCGTTCCAGTTGATGAGCCCGCGCGTGGCGTGCTCGTTGCCGAGGAAGATGTTCTCCGCGATGGAGAGGTACGGCACCAGGGCCAGCTCCTGGTGGATGATCACGATGCCGTGCTGCTCGCTGGCCCTGATGTCCTTGAAGGAGCAGACCTCTCCCTCGAAGAGGATGTCTCCCTCGTAACTCCCGTGCGGGTGGACGCCGGAGAGGACCTTCATCAAGGTCGACTTGCCGGCGCCGTTCTCCCCGCAGATGGCGTGGACCTCGCCCTGACGGACGGTCAGCGTGACGTCCGACAGCGCCTTGACGCCGGGAAAGGTCTTGACGATCGAGCGCATTTCCAGGACGGGTCCCGCCATGGTCGTGCCTTCCAATCCCTAGAGTGCGGCGGTTACTTGAGGTCGGATTCCTTGAGGTAACCGGAGTCGACGACGACCTTCTGGTAGTTGGCCTTGTCGACGCTCACCGGGGTGAGCAGGTACGCGGGAACGACCTTCGCGCCGTTGTCGTACGTCTTGGTGTCGTTGGTCTCCGGCTTCTTGTCGTTGAGCGCCGCGTCGACCATGTTCGAGGCCACCTTGGCGAGCTCACGGATGTCCTTGTAGACGGTCATCGACTGCTCGTCCGCGATGATCGACTTCACCGAGGCGACCTCGGCGTCCTGGCCGGTGACGATCGGCAGCGGCTTGCTCTTGGAGCCGTAGTTGTCCGACTTCAGCGCCGACAGGATGCCGATGGAGATGCCGTCGTACGGCGAGAGCACCGCGTCGACCTTGCCGCTCTTGTACGACTTGGTGAGGATGTCGTCCATGCGCCGCTGCGCGGTGGCGCCGTCCCAGCGCAGGGTGGTGACCTGGGTCAGCTCGGTCTGGCCGGACTTGACGACGAGCTGCTTCTTGTCGATGTACGGCTGCAGGACCTTCATCGCGCCGCCGAAGAAGTACCGCGTGTTGTTGTCGTCGTTGGAGCCCGCGAACAGCTCGAGGTTGAACGGCCCCTTCTTGCTGCCGTCCTTCAGCCCGAGCTGCTCGACGATGTAGGTGCCCTGGAGCTCGCCGACCTTCTCGTTGTCGAACGACGCGTAGTAGTCGACGTTCTCCGTGCCGAGGATCAAGCGGTCGTACGAGATCACCGGGATCTTGGCGTCCGCGGCCTGCTGGAGCACGTTGTTCAGCGACTTGTTGTCGATCGCGGCGACGATCAGCGCGTCCACGCCCTGCGTGATCATGTTCTCGATCTGCGAGACCTGCTGGTCCGGCTCGTCCTCGCCGAAGACCAGCTTGGTCTTGAAGCCCTTGGACTCCAGGTTCTTGACGACGTTGGCGCCGTCGGCGATCCAGCGCTCGGAGGACTTGGTGGGCATGGAGATGCCGACGGTGGCGTCCTTGGCGCTGTCCGCGCCCGCTTCGCTGCCGCCCTCGCTGCTCTGCCCGCACGCGGTGAGGGTGAGGGCGAGGGAGGCGGCTCCGGCTATGGCGGTGAGTGCTGCTCTGCGGTTGCGCATTGTCATCATCCTTGATGTGTGTGCGAGTTCGGTCTGGCGATGCCAGGACGCTGTGGGGATGGCGTGAAGAGGGCCGAGGAGAAGTGTGTGGGATTGTGTGCGGCGGCGTCTTCTTTTGTTAATGGCTTTGTCCGGAACGTTATGCGGGTGCCTCGAACCGCCTGAGCGAGCCCGGCAACCGCGTCCCGAGCGGCGCCATGTCGCCGTCCGCTCCGTGCCGCGCCAGCAGTTCCAGGGCGAGCCGGCCGCGCCGCACCCGTTCCTTGGCGGTGGCCAGGGTCACGTCCCGCATGTGGTGCCCGTACGGGTAGATCCCGGGGGCCTTCGACAAGCCGAACTTCAGGTACAGCGGTGCGCCGCGCCGGATCAACTCGGCGACCTCGTACATCCGGACGTACCCGCCGAGATCGTCGGGGGCCTCGATATACATGTCCATGGGGGCGGCGGAGATCCGCCGGATCTCGGTGAGGTGATCGAGCGTCAGATCGCTCGGCACGTTGATCGAGTCGCCGCCGAGGTTCTCGTACACGGCGAACGCGGCCGGGTTCACAGGTCCCACCAGCGCCGACACCTTCAGGGTCGTGTCCGCCGGGATGATCCCGGCCAGACGCGCCCGGTGCAGCGTCCACAGCACGCCCTCGTCGGCGACGAGCAGGCATTTGACGCCCAACTCCGTTGCCCGGACGGCGTCTTCGACGCAGCCGGCGACCGCGTCGTGGCCGCGGGCGCGCAGACCGCCGCCGCGCGAGTCGCTGCGCACCGAGCCGCCGATGTCCCAGGTGCCGCGGGGGCCCGTGAACAGGCAGAGCTCGATGTCGCGTTCACCGGTGGCCTCGACCATCTCGGTGATCTCGGCGTCGGTCAGCATCCAGACACCGCTGCCCTGGCTGATCCGGTGGATCGGCACATCGAGCCGCGAGGACTCCTTGAGGACCACGGCAAGGGCCTCGGGCCCCTCGACGGACGGGACCTCGGTGCGCCAGCGGCCGCCCCCCGGGAAGGTGTGCGGCGAGGCGTCGGCGGGAGAGAGAGCGGGCGCGCCCAGGCCGAGCGCGGCGAGCGCCTGCTCACCGGGTCGACGGGCTGCCGTAGGGGCGGCGTCGGTCACTAGCTGTCCTTCGCGTTCGTTGGCGGTGCGATGCAATGCGATGCGTTCGATATCTCGAACGTGGTTCGTGTCGGTGGGTGTACGCCGGTACGGAGTCGTCAGGTACCCCGTACCGGCGTACGGCTCGGGTGAGTTACGGCCTCAGCAGGACCTTTCCGACCTTCGGATCGCCGGACCCCACCAGCTCGATGGCCTGGGGGAACTCGGCGAGCGGCAGCTCATGCGTGACCAGCGGCAACGGACTCAGCAGCCCGGCGCCGAACACCCGCACCGTGTGCGCCCAGGCCTCCGGCGGCGCCCCGAACACGGTGTGCACCTCCAGCTGCCGTACGACGAGATCGGTGGGGTCGAGTCCCTCGGCGCCCGGCGCCGGGATCCCCGTGAGGACCAGGCGCCCGCCGCGCCTGAGCAGGGAGGCGGCCGTGCGCGCGGCGGACGCGGACCCGGCGGTCTCGATCACGACGTCGAAGTCGTCGGGGAGTTCCTGGTCCTTGGTACGGAAGTCGGTGGCGCCGAAGTCCTTGGAGAGCGCCGCCCGGTCCGCGCGGGTGCCGACCACGAGCAGCTCCGCCGGGGTGCCCGCCTTCAGGAACTGAACGGCGAACATCCCGAGGGTGCCCGTGCCCACGACCGCGACCCGCTCGCCGGGCCGTGCGTTCGCCTTGAGCGCGGCGGCCGCGATGCAGGCGGCCGGTTCGAGCAGGGCGGCCGCCGTCAGGTCGGCGTCGTCCGGCAGGACATGCAGGAGACGGGCCGGGAGGGTGAGGGTGGTGGCCATGGCGCCCGGCTGGGTGAAGCCGGTCTCCTCGTACCCCGCCGTGCACAGCGTGGTCTCGCCCGCGTGACAGCGGTCGCAGACCTGGCAGTTGCGGAAGCCCTCCCCGACCACCTTGCGCCCTACAAGAGTTGAAGGCACCCCGGCGCCGACCGCCTCCACCGTCCCGGACCACTCGTGGCCCGGAATGAGCGGGTAACGGACGTAACCTTCGGGCCGGTTGCCCTGGTAGACCTCGCGGTCGCTGCCGCAGATGCCGACCGCGTGGACGCGGACGAGGGCCTCGCCGGCGGTGGGCCGCACGGGCTCGTGATCGGTCAGCCGGTGCTCGCCCGGCGCCTCGATGACGACCGCGCTGCTCACTGCGTGCCCTTCGGCTTCCGCTGCTCCCAGCCGTCCGCCCAGAGGTCGAACCGGGCCTGCTGCTGCGGGAATTCGGCGGCCGCGTCGACGTCCAGCTCGACCCCGAGACCGGGCTCGTGGGACAGCTGGAAGTAGCCGTCGACGACCTGCGGGGCGCCCTTCACGACCTTCTTGATCTCCGCGTCCGCGAAGTCGTTGAAGTGCTCCAGGATCTTGAAGTTCGGCGAGGTGAAGCCGACTTGAAGGGAGGCGGCGGTCAGGACCGGCCCACCGACGTTGTGCGGCGCGACGAGCACGTAGTGCGCCTCGGCGGTCGCGGCCAGCTTCCTGGTCTCCCAGATGCCGCCGATGTGACCGACGTCCGGCTGGATGATGTCGACCGCCTGGCTCTCGAACAGCTCGCGGAACTCGATGCGGTCGTGGATACGCTCACCGGTGGCGACGGGGATGTCCACCTTGGCCGCGACCTTCTCCAGGGCCTTGAGGTTCTCCGGCGGGACCGGCTCCTCCAGCCAGGCGGGCTTGAAGGGGGCCAGCTCGCGGGCGAGCCGGACGGCGGTCGCGGGCGAGAACCGGCCGTGCATCTCCAGCATCAGCTCGGTCTCGGCGCCGATCGCGTCGCGGACGGCCTCGATGAGGGAGACGGAGTAGAGGGTGGCTTCGTGGTCGAGCTCGAAGTGCCCGGTCCCGAACGGGTCGATCTTGAGGGCCTTGTAGCCCCGGGCGACGACCTCCTGCGCGGCCTTGTGGTAGGCCTCGGGGGTCCGCTCGGTGGTGTACCAGCCATTGGCGTAGGCCTTGACCTTGTCGGTGACCTTGCCGCCGAGCAGCTGCCACACCGGTACGCCCAGCGCCTTGCCCTTGATGTCCCAGCAGGCCATTTCGATGACTGCGATGCCCGACATCACGATCTCGCCGGCGCGCCCGTAGTCGCCGTACTTCATCCGGCGCACCAAGTCCTCGACAGCGAACGGGTCGGAGCCGAGAATGTGATTGGCCTCCGCCTCTCGCAGATAGCCGAGCAGCGCGTCGGTGTGGCCCAGCATGCGGGTCTCGCCGACTCCGGTGATGCCCTCGTCGGTGTGCACCTGAACGTACGTCAGGTTCCGCCACGGCGTCCCGACCACGTGCGTGCTGATTCCCGTGATGCGCACGGCAGTTGCCCCCTGTGCTCTTGAGCTCTGTTCGAAATTTCGTCACACGTTCGAAATGCTGGCGTGACAGTAAGGACGTGGCACCGGGGGTGTCAATGGGTCGAACACAACGGTCGGCGACGAATTTCGCCGGTATGCCTCGAGTCGTCGCGCGCGCGATCGTGTGAAGTGCGGCCCCAGCATGCCGGAACAAGCTGTTCAGCACATAACTTTCACAGATGTGACTATGAACGTTACCTGTGAGGAACTTAGTCTTCCGGCGTCATGGACTACTGCGACCCGTGCCGAAGGCACCTCAATGGCGCCCTTGCCTGCCCGGGGTGCGGCACATCAGCCGAAGAGCTCCGCAGGCATGCGGAGCGGACCGACACGCCTCCCGAACCGGACGAGGCCGTCACCGACGCGCCGTACGAGGATGACGACGACGGGGCCGGGGACGAACGACCCGGGCGCTCCCGGCGACGGGAGCGGGGGCGCGGACGGGTACGCGGGAGGGCCGCCGCTGCCGAGGAGCCGGTCGGTCCGGCCGGCCCGAGTGTGGGCCGGCGTGACCGGAAGGCCGCGGCGCACCGTCGGCGCCGGCGCCGGGCGCTGTTCATCGCCGCGGGCTTCGTCCTGGCGGCGGGGGGACTGAGCCTCGCCGAGCTCGGCATGGACGGGCCCGGGCTGCTTCCGAAACCGGCCGCCGCCGGGGGCGAGTCGGCCGACGGCGCGGCGGACTCGGAGGTCAAGGAGACGGGCCGGCCGCTGAGCGACGAGGAGAGCTCGGGCAGCCCGTCCGCCTCCGGCTCTCCCGGCTCTTCCGCATCGCCCTCCGCTTCCGCCTCCGCGTCCCCCTCCGAGGAGGACGACAAGAAGACTCAGGACGCACAGTCCGCGACCACGGGCACAGCGCCGCACACCTCCACGTCGGCCCCCGCGCCCACCTCGGCCCCGGAAACATCCGCGCCCGCCACCACCACGCCGACCACGCCCACGCCGACCGCGGATCCCACGCCGTCGCAGACGTGCAATCGGTTCCTGTGGTGGTGCACCTGAGCCAGGACGGCTGGTGGCGCATCTGAGCCAGGACGGCTGGTGGCGCACCGAGGGGGCCGCCGGCCGGCTCGACAACCCGACGTCGAGCGCCCTGGCCCAGAAGCGGCTGGGCCGGCATCCCGAGCGGCCCGGGCTCATCCCGGACCTCGAAGTGGGCCGTTACTTCAGTGAACAAGCGAACAAGCGAATAGGCGACCGGGGGCCAAGGGGCGTCGATCTCCCCGCCTCCCCGCCTACGTGTCGAGCATCCGCAGCAGCAGCTCCCGCAGGGACAGCCGCTCCTCGTGGGAGAGCCCCGCCAGCGGCTCGCGGGCGAAGCGGAGGGAGTCGCGGAGGGATCGGGCGACGTGCCGCCCCTCCTCCGTCGCGGCGGCGAGCTTGACGCGGCGGTCGGAGGGGTCGGGCCGGCGCTCGACCAGCCCGCGCGCCTCCAGCCGGTCCACGATCCCGGTGACGTTCGACGGCTCACACTTCAGCTTCTGCGCGAGCCGCCGCATCGGCAGCGGCTCCAGCGACAGCAGGCTGAGCAGCCGCGCCTGCGCCCCGGTCAGCGCGTGCTCGGCCGCGGCGCCCTCGTACTCCTCGTGGTAGCGGCCCACCACCGTGCCGATGAGGTCGACGACCTCCAGGGTCAACGGGTCGATGCACGGCGTCTTCCGAGGTGTCCGAGGTGTCTTCTGCGTGGGCATGGACTCCAGGCTACCGCGTTACTTGACATCATGAAATATTAAGGCACATGGTTGTTTCAGGTACTGAAGTATTTTGAGGTATCTGGAAGTATCAGGAGCAGTCCGAGCCGCTCGCCGGTCACCACGAAAGGCGCATCCCTCATGTCCGAGACCCCCCAGCTCCCCGCCGTCAGCCGCGAATGGCACCAGGTCGCCCGCCCGGTCGGCTGGCCCAAGCCGGAGGACTTCGCCCTGGTCGAGGCGGAGATCCCGCAGCCGGGTGAGGGACAGGTCCTGGTGCGGAACAAGTACGTCTCCGTCGACCCGTACATGCGCGGCCGCATGAGCGACGCGAAGTCGTACGTCGCCCCCTTCGAGCTGGGCAAGGTCATGCAGGCCGGCGCGGTCGGCGAGGTCGTCGTCTCCAAGGCCGAGGGGATCGAGGTCGGCGACCACATCCTGCACTTCTTCGGCTGGCGCGAGTACGCCGTCGTGGACGCCAAGCAGGCCGTCAAGGTGGACCCGCAGGCCGCGCCGCTGTCGACGTACCTCGGCGTCCTCGGCATGACGGGCCTGACCGCCTACGCCGGTCTGCTGCGTACCGCCTCCTTCAAGGAGGGCGACTCCGTCTTCGTGTCCGGTGCCGCCGGTGCCGTGGGCAGCCAGGTCGGGCAGATCGCCAAGCTCAAGGGCGCCTCGCGGGTCATCGGGTCGGCCGGCTCGGACGAGAAGGTCAAGCTGCTCGTCGAGGAGTACGGCTTCGACGCCGCGTTCAACTACAAGAACGGCCCGGTGAGCGAGCAGCTGCGCGAGGCCGCCCCCGACGGAGTCGACGTCTACTTCGACAACGTCGGCGGCGACCACCTGGAGGCCGCCATCGGCTCCCTCAACCGGGACGGCCGCATCGCGGTCTGCGGCATGATCTCCGTCTACAACAGCACCGAGCCCGTCCCCGGCCCGAAGAACCTCGCCCGTCTCATCGCGACCCGTGGCCGCATCGAGGGCTTCCTCGTCAGCGACCACTACGACCTGCAGCCGCAGTTCGTCCAGGAGGTCGGCCCCTGGGTCCGCTCCGGCGAGCTCAAGTACCGCGAGACGGTCGTCGAGGGCATCGAGAACAACCTGGAGGCGTTCTTCGGAGTCCTGCGCGGCGACAACATCGGCAAGATGATCGTCAAGCTCTGAGTCCCGACACGACGGTGGCCGCACCCCGGGACCTGGGGTGCGGCCACTGCCCGTATACCGGCCGAGGGATCAGGACACGGTCAGCAACGCCCGTCCCACCTGCGGGAATTCACCCTTCGGGTGATCGCGGAAGAGGGGTTCCGTGCCGAACAGGACGGCATGCGGACCGCTGACGACCGAGGCCTGGCCCCCGGCCGCCGCGGGGCCGCCGGTGCCGTCGTCCAGGGGTCGCCAGTGGCCGGAGACCAGCGGATTGCCCGTCGCGTACGCCTGCTCGACGCGGACCCCGGGACCGAGGTCGGTGAACCAGACGGGCGCGTACACAAAGCTGTGATCGGGAGCGCCCGCGGTCACGGAACCACCCGAATTCACCACGCGCACCACGCCGTTGGCATCCCCGTTGCCCTCGACCGGTGTCGCGGCGAGCAGGCCGACGGCGGAGTTGAGCGCGGCGCCGGTGGCTCCGCGGCCGACGAGACCGTGCGTGCCGAGGAACGCGTCGAGGGCGGCCCGCGCGGTCGCGTTCAAGCGGGCGCGATCCAGTCCCGACGACACGAACAGCACGTCCGCCGTGGACCAGTCGAAGCCCGCGTTGAGGATCGCCGTCGACACCGGGACGACGTCGAAGTTCATCTCACGCAGGGCGAAGAGCTCACCCGGGGTGACGGCCGCGGCGACCCGCACGCGGTGCAGCGAGGTCCCCTGCGACACCTTGGTCGCGTCGAAGGAGACGTCGTATGTGCGGGCGAGGGCGGCGGCCTTGGTACGGGCCGACGCGGGCACGACCACACTGCCGTCCGCCTGCTGCCGTACCAAAACTCCTTGCTGGAGAAGGGAGTTGAGGGCCGCGATCTCCTGCGGGCTGTCGAGCCGCAGACGCAGATCGCCGCGCGGGGCGACATGGCCGACCCGCGTGGCCGCCTCCACCGTACGGGCCCCGGCCGCCGACAGACTGCCGTCCTGTACGCGTACGACCGTCGCGCCCCACAGCCGGCCCAGGCTCCAGCCCGAGATGTCGTACATCACCGACACCTTGTCGCTGATGTCCGTCCCGTCCGCGAGCAGGACATTGGCCAGACCGCGTTTGGGCTGGTGCAGGTCGACGAGGTACGACCCCTTCGGGTACGAGCGTCCGGCGAGCCGGAAGTCGCGGGTCGCGCGGGTGACCCGTACGTCCTGGGCGAGCAGATGGTCGACCAGACGCGCGGCGGCCGTGGCCGAGCGCTGCCCGGCGCCCGCCGGAATCACGTACGCGCGCGGGAAGTCGGTCGTGTAGACGTCCTCCGGGCCGATGCCCGGAACGCCCGGGACCGTCTCGGCGGAGACCGGCACCTGGGCGGCGCCCGTCGCGCCGCGCCGGAAGACCTCGATCTGGTCGGCGATGAGGGAGGTCCGGTGCGTCCGCGTGTAGTCGAGGGTCGCGCTCATGGCCGCGCCGGCCACGTCCACGTTGATGGCGGAGCGGCGGCGGAGCTCGTCGACGGGCAGGGTGTTGTACACCGCGTTGTTCACGGCGAGGGGGATCTCCACGGTGTGCGCGGCGACCGTGCCGTGGAACGCCGCGTACTGGGGTGTGAAGATCGGCGGCCAGTCGTCCCAGCCCTCCTGCTGGTCGCGGAACGGGATCTGGGCCGGCTCGACGCCGTCCTTCGCGGGTGTGTAGCCGAGGCCGTTGACGGCCGCTTCCATGCCCAGCGCGTTGGCGTAGGTGTTCTTGAGGAAGAGGTCGTACTCGTAGTTCTCGCCGTGCGGCGGAGTCGTCGGCTCGATGAGGGTGCCGTTGACATAGCCGTGCAGGTCGAGCATGACGGCCGGCTGCTTGTCGATCATGATCTGCCGCATCGCGCGCACCTCGGGCTGGGAGGCGGTGACGAAGTCGCGGTTCATGTCGAAACCGGCCGCGTTGGCGCGGGTGCCCGCGATACGGCCGTCCGGGTTCGCCGTGATGTTGAAGTAGAGGCGGTTGTGGGCGAGGAGATCGCTGGTCTTCGTGTCCTTCGCGGTCGCGAGCTGTTCGATCAGCTCCAGCGCGGCGTCCGTGCCCTCCCACTCGTTGCCGTGGATGTTGTTGTTGAAGAAGACGGGCGTCTTGTACGTCGCCTTGACGGCCCGGTCCTTGGCCGCCGCGCCGGGCGCGTTCTCGATGAGCTCGCGCATCCGCTCCTGGGCGCGGGTCTGGCCGGTGGACTCCGGCGCGGTGACGGTGACCAGGAACAGACGGTGACCGCCCGCCGAGCGGCCCGCGACCTCCACGCTGACCCGGTCGCCGAGTTGTTGCAGGGCGTTCAGCTTCGGGGCGATCGCGTGATACGGCGTCAGGCCCAGCTTGATCGACTTGTCTGCCGGGTCCTCCGGGTCCGGGGCGAGGACCTGTTTGCGGGGGTAACCGCGGGTGGCCGAGGAAAGGTCGGTGACGGAGGCGTCGAGAGCGTTGCGGGTGGCACTCGCGGGGGTTCTCGCGGCGCCTTGCGTCAGGGCGGATCCTTCGCGGACCGGTGGGTTGCGGTCCGCGGTGGCGCTGTGCGGGGAGAGGAGAAGTGATCCGGTCGCGGTCGCGGTGACGGTGGCGATCAGGACAGGTCTCGGCAGGCGCACGCGTCGTACCTCCAGTGGGGGTGCCTGAGATCGGGTCAGAAATCGGGTCAGAAATCGGGTCGGAACTCGGGTCAGTCATCGGGTCGGTACAGGTCGGTATCGGTACGGCGAGGTGTACCTGTTCGACTCCTCCGCAACAAGAGGGCCTTGGCGGCACGGCCGTCCCTGATGCCCCGAATGGCGCATGCCCGGCGGGCCGGAGGGAGCATGCTGGGGCGGAAAACCTCCCCCCAGCCCCCGGTAGAGTGCCCGCATGCGTGATCTCGGGGTGGGCTTCAACTACCTGATAAAGGGCCAGCGATGGGTGGCCAGGCACGGAAGGCAGTACGGGTTCGGCCTGCTCCCGGGCCTGATCACCCTCGTGCTGTACGCGGCGGCACTCGTCGCCCTGGCCATCTACGGCGACGACTTCGTCACCTGGGCCACCCCCTTCGCCGACGACTGGTCCAGCCCCTGGCTGGGCCTCTTCCGCGGCTTCCTCACCGCCGTCCTGTTCGCCCTCGCCCTCCTCCTCTCCGTCCTCACCTTCACCGCGATCACGCTCCTCATCGGCCAGCCCTTCTACGAGTCCCTCTCGGAGAAGGTCGACCGCGATGTCTCCCCGGACGGCACGGCCCCCGAGTCGGGCCTGCCCCTCTGGCGCGAACTGTTGATCTCGGGGAGGGACAGCCTCCGGATCGTCGTGCGGGCGGTCCTCTGGGGCGTGCTGCTCTTCGCGCTCGGCTTCGTCCCGTTCCTCGGCCAGACGGTCGTACCGGTGATCGGCTTCTTCGTCACCGGGTTCTTCCTCACGGAGGAACTGACGGCGGTGGCCATGCAGCGCCGCCGCGTCGAACTCCGCGACCGCCTCACCCTGCTCCGTTCCCGCAAAATGCTGGTCTGGGGCTTCGGTACCCCCTTGGGCGTCGCCTTCCTGGTTCCCTTCGTCGCCGTGTTCCTGATGCCCGGCGCGGTGGCGGGCGCCACGCTGATGGCGCGTGACCTGCTGGGCGAGGAGACCGCGGAGGACGACGACGCCCGCGAAGAGGCGGAGGTCACCCGGTGACCGAGATACTCGCCGTCGCCGTCTTCTTCTCGCACGACCGGATGCGGACGCTGATGCCGCGCGGCCAGAAGGTCCTGAACAAGTTGAATCCTCCCCTCCCTGAAGGGAGGGGATTCCTGGCTCAAGCTGCCTGGCGGACCCGCGGTCCGTCAGGTCTTCCGCTCTCGGCACCAGCCGGGTTGAGACCAGCCCGGATAAGCATCACGCGTGCGGAGTTCTTGTCCCGGGGGGATGCGACTCCGCACGTGGTGCAGGTGTAGGTACGCTCTCCCAGCGGCAGTGCGTGCTTGGCTCTCGCTCCGCAGTGCGCGCAGTCCATCGTGGTGTGCGCGGGGTGTACGAGGTGCACGGTGCGTCCGTGCT
>NZ_JBEZLR010000026.1:0-103200 GCF_040652275.1 Streptomyces sp. NPDC048275 | reverse complement strand
GCGGCCGACGGCCTCCTCGTTGCCGTACGAGGCGGCGGTGTCGAGCAGTCGGTAGCCGGCGGCGAGGGCGTCGGTGACGGCCCGCTCGGTCTCCTCCGCCGAGATCTGGAAGACGCCGAAGCCGAGGATCGGCATGTCGATGCCGTTGTTGAGGGTGACGGTCTGCATGGGATTTTCCTTCTGTACGGGACTGGGTGGGGGAGGTGACCGGTCAGCGTTTGAGCGGGCGCGTGCCCGCTCCGGTGGCGGTGGCCGGAATCTGATGAGGGACTTGAGTGCGCAGCAGCACGGTGGCTACGACGCTCACCGCCACGGTTGCCGCGGCGATCAGCAGGCTGGTGTGCAGTCCGGAGACGAACCCGGTGCGGTCGGCGACCAGCGCGCCGAAGACGGCGACGGCCAGGGCGCCGCCGAGCTGGCGGGAGGCGTTCAGCACGCCACTGGCGACGCCGGCCCGCTCGGCGGGCACCTTCTCCAGCAGCAGCGCGGTCAGCGCGGTCACGGCCATCGCGCCGCCGGCGCCGACGGGCACCATCAGCACCACCGACAGCCATACCGGCGCGCTGACGGACACCGTCACCATCGCCAGCAGGCCCACGGCCATCAGGCACTGGCCGGTGATCACCGGCATCGGCGCACCGAACCGGGTGGCCAGGCGGGCGGCGACGGGGCTCATGAAGGAGGTGAGGACGGTCATGGGCAGGAAGGCCAGGCCGGTGGCGAGTGCGCTCATCCCGTGCACCTGCTGGAGATACAGGCCCAGCAGGAAGATCATCCCGTAGAAGCCGACGTTCAGGGCGAACCCGATGGCGACCGAGAGGGACATCGTGCGGGAGCGCAGCAGCGGCAGCGGCGTCATCGGATGCCGTCCACGGGCCTGCGCGGTCAGGTAGACGGCGGCCGCCACGACCGCCACCGCGAAGGCGACCAGGACCCGCACAGTGCCGAATCCGTCGGCGCCGGCCTCGATGACCGCGTACGTCAGCGCACCCATCGCGGCGACGGCGGCCACCTGGCCGGTCCAGTCGAACGGCACCTCCCGCCGCGGGGAGCGCCGGGCGCGCTGGAGGAGCGCCAGGGCCACCGCGCCGACGGGCAGGTTGACGAAGAAGATCATCCGCCAGTCGACGAGGGTGAGCAGTCCGCCGGCCACGGGCCCGGCGGCCGCGCCGACGGAGCCGCCCACGCCCCACAGGGCGATCGCCTTCGCTCGGGCCGCCGGGTCGGGGAAGGTCTCCCGCAGCAGGGCGAGGGAGGACGGTACGACGAGTGCCGCCCCGGCTCCCTGCACCAGCCGCGCCGCCACCAGAACGCCCAGATTCGGCGCGATCCCGCACACCGCGGACGCCACGACGAACAGGCCCAGGCCGACGGCGAAGGCCTGGCGGGCCCCGATGCGGTCACTGATCGCGCCGGCGGACAGCAGGAACGCGGCGAAGGTGAGGGTGTAGCCGTCGACCACCCACTGCAGGCCGGTCATGCCGCTGCCGAACCCGCTCCCGATCGAGGGCAGGGCCACGTTCACGATCATCGCGTCGACCATGATCGTGAAGAAGCCGAGCAGCACGGCGGCCAGCGCGAGGCGCGCGCCGGACGTGCTCTGCGGCGGCGGACCGGCCGCGCCGACTTGGAGCGATGTGGGCGAGGCGGACGTGGACAAGGGGTTCTCCTGCACTGGAAAGGTCGGGTGTCCTGACAGAAGTCGAGCCTCGCGCCTTTCCGGCCCTGGTGGCAGGCCGGGCCGTGCCAGGGAGCGATGTTCAGGGGTGTGACAGGGCCCCCCACACGCCTGCCACGCTGGTCAGCGTGGCGCGACACTGGCGTTATGGCATCCGAGCAGAGCACCAGCAGGAGCGCCGATATGGAACTGGGCCGGTTCCTGCACGCGCGCCGCACCCAGACCAGCCCCGCCCAGGTCGGCCTCACCGTGGGCACTGGCCTGCGCCGCACCCCCGGACTGCGCCGCGAGGAACTGGCCACGCTCGCCGGCATCAGCATCGACTACTACGTCCGCCTGGAGCGCGGCAAGGAAACCCGCCCCAGCCCCTCCGTACTCGACGCCCTCGCGCGCGCTCTGCAGCTCGACGACGCCGAGCACCAGCACCTGCGCGAACTCGCCGCCCGCGCCGCCCGGTACGCCCCCGAGCCCCCGCCGCCGCCCAGCCGCACCGTGCGCCCGCACCTGAAGCTCATCCTGGAGACGATGCGGCCGAGCCCCGCCTACGTCATCAGCCGCAGCATGGACCTGCTGGCCTGGAACCCCGGCGGCCTCGCCCTGTACGCAGGCCTGGCCGACTGGCCCGCCACCCAGCGCAACCTCGCCCGCTACCTCTTCCTCCACCCCACCGCGCGCACACTCTTCCCCGACTGGGACTACCAGGTCCGCGGCTGCGTCGCCCGGCTCCGCGCTGTTGCCGGCACCGACCCGGACGCCCCCGACCTCACCAGCCTGGTGGGTGAGCTCCTGCTCAAGAGCCCCGACTTCGCCAAGCTGTGGGAGCGCTACGACGTCACTGGGCGCAAGAAGACCGAGAAGACCTTCCATCACCCCCAGGTCGGCACCCTCACCCTCAGCGGCCAGAGCATGCACCTCGAAGGCACCCCCGGCCAACGCCTCGGCGTCTACACCGCCGAACCAGAGACCCCCGACCACGACGCCATGCTCCTGCTCGACATGACCGCACCGCAGCCCGCCGCGCATCCCGATACGAAGGCCGAACAGCAACGACGCACACAGCCCTGACGAACACCAACTGCCTGCCAGGTGCCCCCCGTCTCCGCAGGGAGCGCTGTGCGGGCTCAGGTGGAGGACGACGTGGGTTCGTCCTCGGAAGACGCCGGTTCAGGCGGCGTCAGCTGGGAGCCGAGCATGTCGAGGAGGAGGAGGGCGTCGTGGTCGGAGCTGCCTGGCTCGGCGTAGTACGTGATGAGCCGCTGGCCCGGCGTGCCCTCCAGCTCCATGGTCTGGTAGCCGAGGGTGAGGTCGCCGACCTCGGGGTGGTGGAAGGTCTTACGGCCGTGGGAGTGGCCCTTGATGTCGTAGCGCTCCCACAGACGGGCGAACTCCGGGCTCTTCAACAGGAGTTCACCGGCGAGCCGCGTGAGGTCGGGGGCGTCGGGGTCGGTGCCGGCGAGCGCGCGCAGGCGGGCGACGCAGCCGCGGACCTGGGCGGCCCAGTCGTGGAAGAGGTCGCGGGCGGCGGGGTGCAGGAAGACGTACCGGGCGATGTTGCGCTGCCTGACCGGCCACTCCTCGATGCCGGCCAGCAGCCTCAGCCCGCCGGGGTTGGCTGCGAGCAGGTCGTTGGTGCGGCTGACCACGTGCGCGGGGTTCGGCCGCAGGCTCTCCAGCAGCAGCTTCACGCCCGGCCTGATGGTCCGGCTGGGCGGCGTCGGAGGTTCCGGCGCGGTGCGGGCGGCCCTGGCGGCGAGCTCGCGCAGGTGCTCGTGTTCGTCCTCCTCCAGGCGCAGGGCACGGGCCAGGGCGTCGACGACAGACGAGCTGGGGCGGGTTTCCTTGCCGCGCTCCAGGCGGACGTAGTAGTCGATGCTGATGCCTGCGAGGGTGGCCAGTTCCTCACGGCGCAGACCGGGGGTGCGCCGCAGTCCCGGGCCGACCGTGAGACCGGCCTCGGCGGGGGTGATCCGGCTCCGGCGGGCGTGGAGGAAGCTGCCCAGCTCGGTGCCCCCGCTGGTGGGCTGCTCACGTGTCATGCCTTCGAGTGTGCGGGCGCAGGTGACCTGCCGGTAGGCGCGTGGGGGGCCCTGTCATGCCCCGGAACGCGGTTCCCCGGCACAGCGCGGTCTGGCACGTTACGCGTGCGCGGGGAACCGTTGCCGGTGTCGGGAACCCAACCCTGACGGTCTTGTACGCCGGGTGGCCGAGCGTCATGAGCGGAGTAAACCCCCGACGGATATCGCGCGATGGCCGACCGCGAGCCCTGAAGGTCCTCGTCCAACCCTGATCACCACTCGTCGCACCATCACAACTCCCCTAGGAACAGCTATGACCAGTAAGACCCCCTTCCTCAAGTTGAACAACGGCGTCGAGATGCCCGCGCTGGGCCTCGGCGTCTACCAGAGCCCCCCGGAGGAGACCGCCGCAGCGGTCGAGACCGCCCTGCGGGACGGCTACCGCCTGATCGACACCGCCGCCGCGTACCGCAACGAGGAGCAGGTCGGCGAGGGCATCAAGCGGTCCGGTGTGGACCGCGGCGAGGTCTTCGTGACGACCAAGCTGTGGCTGAGCGACTACGGCTACGACTCCGCGCTGCGCGCCTTCGACACCAGTCTGGCCAAGCTGGGCCTGGAGTACCTCGACCTGTACCTGCTGCACCAGCCGGCGCCGCTGGAGCCCGAACCCTGGTTCGCCGCCTACAAGGCCGTCGAGAAGCTGCTGGCCGACGGCCGGGTCCGGGCGATCGGCGTCTCCAACCACACGCCGGGGCTGTTGAGCACCCTCATGGAGCAGACCGACGTCGTCCCGGCGGTCAACCAGGTCGAGTTGCACCCCTACTTCGTTCAGCGCGAACTGCGCGAGGTCCACGAGAAGTTCGGGATCGCCACCCAGGCATGGTCGCCGATCGGCGGCATCACCCGCTACTGGGCCCACGCACCCAACGGCGGGCGCAGCGCCCTGGAGGAGCCGGTGGTCACCGAACTCGCCGAGAAGTACGGCAAGACGGCGGCCCAGATCGTCCTGTGCTGGCACCTCGAACACGGCGTGTGCGCGATCCCGAAGTCCGTCAAGGCGCACCGCATCGCGGAGAACTTCGATGTCTTCGACTTCACTCTCACGCCCGATGAGGTGGCCGCCATCGACGCCCTCGACACCGGGCTGCGCAGCGGTCCCGACCCCGAGGTCATCAAGCTGGACACGTTCGGCACCCGTTGACGGTCAGCTCCGCACCCTCCCGACCGGATGAAAGCACGCATCACCCTGTCCACTTGGCTGATCACAGGATGCTCGACCGGACTCGGCCGCACTCTCGCACACGCGGTGCTGGAACGGGGCTGGAACGCCGTCGTCACCGCACGGAATGTCTCATCGGTGAAGGATCTCCCGGCGCTTTACCCGCACACCGCCCTCGCGCTCCCGCTCGATATGTCCGACGGTTCGCAGGTCGCCGAGGCCGTCCGAGCGGCCGAGGACCGGTTCGGAGCTGTGGACGTGCTGGTCAACAATGCCGGGCACGGCTATCGCGCCGCCGTCGAGGAGGGCGCGGAGGAAGACGTCGCGGAGCTGTTCGCGACCAACTTCTTCGGCCCGGTCGGCCTGATCAAGGCGGTGCTGCCGGGCATGCGGGAACGCCGCAGCGGGGCGATCGTGAATGTCTCTTCCATCGCCGGCCGGCTGGCCATGCCCGGCTCCGGCTACTACTCGGCCACCAAGTTCGCCCTCGGAGGCCTGTCCGACGCGCTGCGCAAGGAGGTGGCGCCGCTCGGGATCAAGGTGGTCCTGGTCGAGCCCGGAGTCTTCCGGACGGACTTCGCGGGGCGCTCGCTCCAGCAGTCGAGCACCGCCATCGCGAACTACGACGGCACCGCCGGCCTCCGGCGCAAGGAGAACGACATCACCCACGGTCGCCAGCCCGGCGACCCCGCCAGGGCTGCCCGGGCCATCATCGATGCCGTGGACGCAGGCGAAGCCCCATTCCGCCTGCTGCTGGGCAGCGACGCCATCGAGACCGTCGGGAACGAGCTGCATGCTCAGATCGAGGAGCTCCAGGCATGGAAGGAGACGAGCGTCGGCACCGACTTCCCCGAGTGAGCTCAGGGCCGGCTTCCGAGGCCGCGACACCGACGCGCACCTGATGACTGGGAGAAGCTCCAGCGTGCGTCAGTCATCAGAGGCATGCGGTGCCCGTTCATGGGCACTCTGTGTGGCCGTCTCGAGGATGGCGCCGACCGCCTCGGGGCTCATGGCCGACAGGCTGTCGAAGAGGCCGCTCGAACGCAGTGCGATGACCCCGACCAGGCAGGAGATCAGGACCTCGGCCCGCCCGACCGGATCCTCAATGCCCTTGATCTTGCGGGTGCGGCCGTCGAGCGCGACGACACTGGGGCGGCCGGCCGGTGCGGTTGAGTGGTTCAGTCTCTCGTTCTCTCTCGTTGCGACGCGGATCCACCGGGCCTCAAGGGGAGGAGGTCAGGTGATGTCCACCGCCTCAAGGAGCAGCCTCGTCACTGCTTCGGGTGCCGTGACCATGGCGTCGTGACTTGCGTGGAGGACGCGGTACTGGAATTCGGGATCGTCCGCATGCCGCTTTCGCACCCTGTCCAGGGCGTGCGCTTCCAGGGACGACGGCACGCATTCGATGAACATGCCGGGATGGCTCCAGGCGCGGTCGGTGTTTCCCACCGGGTCCTGGTACGTCTTCAACGGCTGTGCCGTGGTGTGGCTGTTGACCCATGCGACGTCCTCCGGATCGGTGACGCCGTACCAGGACGCGTCGGAGGGCGGGATGTACCAGCCCTCCCCGCCGCTCTGCGCCATCGCGACGTGTTTGGCGGCGCGGGCGGGGCCGACCATGTCGCAATGCGACTCGCCGGTCCGGGGGAGGTGCGCGTCGAAGAAGACGATTCTGCGCACCCGGTCGGCGATCCGTTCCATCGCGCCGGACGCGACCATGCCGCCGTAGCTGTGGGCCACCAGGACGGCGTCCTGGACGTCCTCGAACTCGAATGTCGCGACGAGGTCCTGAACGTGGGTGTCCAGGCCGATGTCCGGGCTGAGCAGGTGGGCTCGCTCGCCGAGGCCTGTCAGCGTGGGCGTGTACACCACGTGACCTTCCTGCCGTAGCGCAGCGGCGACGTGCTTCCAGCACCAGCCGCCGTGGCGGCCGCCGTGCAGGAGTACGAAGGGTGGACGTGCCGGGGTCGGTGCTGCCGACATGGCAGGTCACCTCCTGATCTGTCAGTGGGACGAAAGGTAGGAACCGCCGCGGACGACGGGGCGGAGCGCATCGGTGAGGTCGTAGCGCAGAGGAGCACCGGTCGGGATGTCCATCTCGGCGATGGCGTCGTCGGAGACGCCGTCGATGAGTTTGACGAGAGCACGCAGGGTGTTTCCATGCGCCACGACGAGGGCGGTTCTCTTCGCACGCAGGTCGGGGACGATGGCCGATTCCCAGTACGGCACCAGGCGGGCGAGGACGTCTTTGAGGGACTCGGCCGGCGGAACCCGGACGCCGAGCCCGCGATAACGGGCGTCGGTGTCCGGGCCGAGGGGTTCACCCTGCATGACGGGGGGCGGTTGGACTTCGTACGACCTCCGCCACCTGAGGAGTTGTTCCTCGCCGAACTCGTCGCGGACCTGTTTCCTGTTTCTGCCTTGCAGGGCCCCGTAGTGGCGCTCGTTGAGGCGCCAACTACGGTGTACGTCGATCCAGTGCCGGTCGGCGGCATCGAGTGCGAGGTCGGCCGTGGTGATGGCGCGGCGCAGGAGCGATGTGTGTACGACGTCCGGCAGGAGCCCGGCTCGTGTCATGAGCTCTCCGCTCCTGCGGGCCTGTTCCCGCCCCCGTTCGGACAGTGGGACGTCGACCCAGCCGGCGAAGAGATCCTGGGCGTTCCAGACGCTCTCCCCGTGCCGCAGGAGCACAAGTCGCCGTGACGCACGCATGATGAAGAGCCTTCCGTGCAGTCACGCCGCCCGTGTCATCGGTTCGGGTGATGCCTCACGACGAAGCCCGCGCCATCGACACCCGGATCGCGGACGTGAGTGACTCCTGGCGCCTTGCACCGCCCTGTCGCCGTCCGCATCGTGGTCGGGTCAGGCGGTGGTTTCTGTCGCCGTTCGCTCTAGATCGAGTTCCCGTGTCTCGCCGACGGTGAGCACGCAGATCAGGCTGGTGAGGCAGACGCCGGCCAGGATGCAGCCGAAGGTGAAGCTGCCGTAGGAATCGATGACGGAGGCCGCGATCAGGGGTGGCACACCGCCGCCGAGCATGCCGGCCAGGCTGTAGCTGAGTCCTGCCGCGGTGTAGCGGTAACGGGTGTGGAAGAGTTCGGAGAGGAACGCGCCCTGCGGTCCGGTGGCGACCCCGGAGATGAACATCGTCACGGGGAGCCCGATCGCGAAGACCGTGCGGGAGCCGATGTCGAGGATGGGGAACAGGGCCAGTGCCCATACGACGGCTACGGAGGCCGCGCCCACGATGACCCAGCGCCGTCCGATGCGGTCGGAGAGGACCGCGCCGAGCACCACTCCGGCGGAGATCGACAGGCCGCCGACCATCGCCATGGCCAGGACGAAGGTGCGTGGCAGTTCGAGCACCGCTGTGCCGTAGCTGACCAGGTAGGTTCCGCCGATGTACGTCAGAGCGAAGCTGACCATCACCGTGCCTGCGGCGAGCAGCACCTGGAGCCGCTGGTACTTGAATGCCTCGACGAACGGCATCCGGGAAGTGCCCGACTGCGCCGCCTGCTTCTTGAACACCGGGGTTTCGTCCATCCGGAGCCGGATCCACAGGCCGAAGAGGACGAGCAGGAGGCTGGAGAGGAAGGGGATACGCCAGCCCCAACTGACAAATGTGGTGCTGCTCATGAACACCGTGGTCAGGAAGAATGTGGCGTTGGCGAGCGTGATGGCGGCGCCCCCGCCGAAGTTGGCGAACATGGACCAGAAGCCGCGTTTGCCTTTGGGGGCGTGCTCGGAGGAGAAGAGGACGGCGCCGGCGAACTCACCGCCTGCGGCCAGCCCCTGGAGGATGCGCAGCACGACGATCAGGATGGGGGCGGCCACGCCGATCTGGTTGGCGGTGGGCATGCAGCCGACGAGGATGGTGGCCACGCCCATGAGCAGCATGGTGGCGCTCAGGGACTTCTTGCGTCCCAGGCGGTCACCGAAGTGCCCGAACAGGATGCTGCCGAACGGCCGGGCCACGAAGGCGACGCCGTATGCCGCGAATGAGGCGACGGTACCCGCTGCCGGACCCAGCGCCGGAAAGAATATCTCGGGGAAGACCAGGGCGGCTGCCGTACCGTAGATGCCGAAGTCATAGAACTCGATCACGGTGCCGATGAAGCTGGCGGAGGCGACTCGTTTCATCTTCGGCTGAGTCGCTGCTTCGCTCGGCGAAGGTGATCCGACGGGCGGGATCGTCTGTTCCTGTGAGTGCGTCATTGCATCTCCCTGTTGTCGACGCGGCTTCGTCGCGGCGTCGGTAGGGCCGACAGCCGGGGGGAAACCGGTCCGTCGACAGGGTGCGGCGTTGCGCCGCGCATGCTCTGAGTGAGCGTCAGTCGAGGAGCCCGCGGGTGCGCAGGACTTCTTCTGCGACACGGAAGGCCTCGCCAGCGGCGGGCAGTCCGCAGTAGACGGCCGTCTGGAGGAGGATCTCCTTGAGTTCGTCGACCGTGCAGCCGTTGGTGAGGGCGCCCTCGATGTGGTGGCTGAGCTGTGCCGGGCGGTTCAGGGCGGTGAGCATGGCGATGTTGACGATGCTGCGCGTTTTGCGGTCGATGCCGTCCCGGGCCCAGATGCGGCCGAAGCAGACTTCTTCCGAGTACTGCTGGATGGCCTCGTTGAAGGCGTTGCGGTTCTTGTCCTTCTTCTCCAGGTAGTCGGGGCCCATGAGTTCGCTCAGGATGCGTCGACCACTCTCACTGGCGTCCAAGGTTGATCTCCTTGTGTGCGGACGGGAATGGGATGGGGGATGCCTCTGATTGCCTGGTCCGTCAGCCGCGCTCGAGGGTTTCCTGGACCTGCTCGGCGGTGAGCTCGACGGTGACGCCGGCTCGCTCGTTCTGCAGGTGCATGGGGGACTGCGAGTCGCGCTGACCCCAGCCGCGGTGACGACAACCCCCTGTGGACCGACGAGGAATACGCCGCCAAGGGCCCGTTCGGCGAGATCGTCGCCCCGCCGAGCTTCATCTTCGCCTGCCTGGGGTCGGTGCAGGTCGGATGGCGCGGTCTCGGTGGGTTCCACGCCGAGACCGACGTGACGTTCCACCGTCCGATCCACGTCGGCGACAAGATCACGGCCCGTGTGTACTTCGACGGCTTCGACGGCCCGGACGCGAGCAAGTTCGCCGGACGGCGCATCAAGGACTACCTGCGCCAGGAGTACTGGAACCAGAACGACGAGCTGGTGGCGCGCTTCATCTGCTCGCGGGTCCGGTTCGAACGCACGGAGGCCCAGGCGCGCCGTAAATCCCGCGAGATCGAGCTGCCCCATCCCTGGACCGGCGAGCAGTTGGAGCAGATCGAGGACGACATCCTCGCCGAGACGCCGCGGGGCGCCGAGCCGCGGTACTGGGAGGACGTGGCGGTCGGCGACGAAATGGACGTCATCACGAAGGGGCCGATCGGCCTGACGGACGAGATCGCCTACATCGCCGCCGGCGCCGCTCCCATCCCGCGGCTGTCCGCGCACGGCGTCGCCTTGCGCCGGTACCGCAAGCACCCGCGTTGGGCGTTCCGCGACCCGAACACCAACGCCCTCGAACCGGTCTACTCGGTCCACTACAACGACTACGCCGCCAAGCTGCAGGGCGCCCAACTCGCCTACGACGTCGGCATCCAGCGCACCTGCTGGCAAATCCACTCCCTTGCCCACTGGGCTGGGGACACGGGCACGTTGAAGGCGATCCACGGCCAGTACCGCGCCCACGTCTACCTCTCGGACGTTGTCCGGCTCGGCGGGCGGGTCGTGGCCAAGGAGGTCGACCAGGACGGTGACTCCGTCGTCCGTCTGGAGACCTGGGCCTGGAATCAGCGAGAGCAGAACGTCATGCCTGGTACGGCCGTCGTCGTCCTCCCGCGCCGGAGGAACGCATGAACAGCCCGACAGCCGCCTGGGGCGACGAGATCGGCATCGAGGAGGTACGGGGGATCCGGTTCCGCACCTACACCGACCGTCCCCGTACCGTCGGCAGCCTGCTGGCCTTCGCGGACCGCTGGGGAGAACGGCCGCACATCGCCCAGGGCGAGAGAGTGGTGACGTTCGAGGACCTGCGCAACACGGTGGCCGCGAAGGCGGCGGAACTCGCCGGGGCGGGTCTCGGCCGCGGGGACAGAGTGCTGCTCCTCGGCTGGAACAGCCCGGAGTGGATTATCAATTTCTGGGCGTGCGTGACGACCGGCGCGGTGCCCGTGCTCGCCAACGCATGGTGGGGCAAGGCCGAACTGGCCGACAGCGTCGCACTGTTGGACCTGAAGCTCGTCCTGGCGGATGCGCGGGGAACCGGCAGTCTCCCGGCCGGCGTCCCGACCGGCCGGTGGCAGTGCGACATCCCGGCGAACCCTCAGCGGACGCACACCGACCTCGAGGAGGACGAGGACGCCCCGGCCGTGATTGTCTTCACCTCCGGAACCTCCGGCCGCCCCAAGGGAGTTGTCCTCTCGCACCGGTCCCTCCTGGCCGGTCTGCACATGCTCCTGCACATCACGCGCCGGCTCCCTCAGCAGATCGACGAGTCGACGGGCGACGCGGGACTGCACACCGGCCCGATGTTCCACATCGGCGGGGTCCAGACGCTCATCCGCGCCATCACGGTCGGCGACACCCTGGTCATGCCGGCCGGCAGATTCGACCCGAAGGAGGCGCTGCGGCTGGTGGAGGAATGGGGGATCGCCCGCTGGAGTGCCGTACCGACCATGGTGTCGCGTGTGCTGGAGCACCCGGACGTCCATCGCCGCGACCTGACCTCCTTGCGCTCGGTCACGGTCGGCGGGGCACCCGTGCACTCTGAGTTCCTCGCCCAACTGAGGGCCGGACTCCCGGGTGTCGAACCGCGGGTCGTCACGGGCTACGGCCTGACCGAGAACGGCGGCCAGGCCACCGCGGCCTCCGGCCGGGACACCGCCGAGCGCCCGGGATCCAGCGGCCGTCCGCTGCCGTGCGTCGAGGTGAGGATCCTTGAGGGGAGCGACCACGAGGACGGCGAGATCCTGGTCCGCAGCCCCACCCAGATGACCGCGTACTTCGGTATGGACGAGACGCCCATCGACGGCGAGGGATGGCTGCACACCGGCGACCTCGGGCGCGTCGACGATGCCGGCTACCTGTGGATCACCGGCCGGGCCAAGGACATGATCATCCGGGGAGGGGAGAACATCGCCCCTGCCGCGGTCGAGGAGGCACTCGCGGGCATTCCCGGCGTGGTCGAGTCCGCGGTGTTCGGTGTCCCGCACCCGGACCTGGGGGAGGAGGTGATGGCCGCGGTGGTCGTCGAGGACGGCCTCACCGCCGAACGACTCCGGGAGGAGCTGCGCCCGCGGCTGGCATCCTTCGCCGTCCCCAGCCGGTGGCGTCTCCAGGACGAGCCGCTGCCGACCAACCACGCGGGAAAGATCGACAAGAAGGCCCTGGCGGCACAGGAGAGTGAGCGGGCATGACCGAGGTGTTCCACAAGCTGGTCGCCGACCGTGTCGCGCTGCTGGAGTTGCGCAGGCCACCGCACAATTTCGTCGACGAGGCGTCGCTGACCGACCTGGCCGACGAGTTGTTGGCCTACGACGATGACGACGACGTCTCGTGTGTCGTGATCGCCGCTCAGGGCAGGCACTTCTGTGCCGGGGTCGACCTCCGCGGCATAGGGGCAGCCGGCATCCGCCGTTTCTACCGCCAGGCTCTCCGGATCTTCTCCGGGCGCAAGCCCGTGGTGGCCGCCGTGCACGGCGCCGCAGTGGGCGGCGGGCTCGGACTGGCCATGGCCGCGGACTTCCGCGTCGCAGCCCCCGACGCCCGCCTGACCGCCAACTTCGCCCGGCTCGGCTTCCACCACGGCTTCGGCCTGAGCGTGACCCTCCCGAGGGCCATCGGACAGCAGCGCGCGCTGGAACTGCTGTACACAGGGCGATCCGTCACCGGCACCGAGGCCCTCGATCTGGGCCTGTGCGACCGGACCGCGGACGATCCGCGCGGCGCGGCGATCACCTTCGCTTCGGAGATAGCGGCCTCCGCGCCGCTGTCGCTGCCCGCGATCCGGTCCACGATGCGCCGCTCCATGGTCGCGGAGGTCTCGGCGTCGCTCGATATCGAGGCGAACGCCCAGGCCGCACTTCTGGGAACGGCGGACTTCGCCGAGGGGATCGCGGCCTCCGTCGAGAAACGGCAACCCCGCTTCACGAGTTCGTAATTATGAATTCCTGATCGGGTTCCGATACATTGGGCGCTGTGACGGACACGTCTTCAGATTCCGACGACAGCGGCCCGAAGAACCACCGGACCGTTGACCGGGTGACCCAGATCCTCGAAGAGGTCGTCTACCACCCGGGCATCGGCTTCGCCGAGATCGCCCGGGCGCTGGGCGCCCCGAAGAGTTCGGTGCACGGCTTCATCCGGGGTCTGCAGGCCAAGGGGTGGCTGTACGAGGACAACCGCCGCTTCTATCTCGGCCCCGCCGTGTACGGCCTCACCCTGGCCAGCGGACATATCCGCGCCGGGCAGGTGACACAGACGGACCTCGACGCGCTGCACAAGGCGACGGGCCTGACCGTCTTTCTCGGAGTCGAGGCCGGCGACCACCTGATCTACATCGGGGAGTCGGGTACGGACGCCCTGACCGGATTCGCGGCACGCAGCAACATCCGCCGCACGCTCCTGTCGACGGCGGGCGGCAAGGCGCTGCTGGTGGCGCGCCCGGACGCTGACCGGGAGGCCTACCTGCGCCGGCAGCAGTCGGGGAGCCCCGAACTCGTCTCCGATTTCCTCGCCGAGTTCGCCGACATCAACAAGAGCCGCGTCGCGACGAACCTTCGCCATCACGGGGCACAGCTCGCACTCGCCGCTGTCGTGCGCAACCAGGCCGGCGACAGTGTCGCGGCGGCCATCCTCATCGGCCAGGCCGCCGAGATGAGGCCCCGTGAGGCCAAGCTGCGCAAGGTACTCCTCAAGCACGTGGACTCCTGGTCGCGCCAGACCGTTTCAGCGAGGGAACCGATCTGACCGCCGATCGACCGTGAGGTTCAGGAACTCGTGGACCTCTCGGGTGAAGACGTCGTTGTCGTCACCCGCGATCATGTGACCCGCGGGGACCTCGACCAGGCGCGCAGCGCGGATGAGACCGAGCAGCTCGGCGGCGGCTTCGGCGGTGACCATGTCGGAATGACGGCCGCGAACGAGCAGCGTGGGCGCGGTGATCCGGCGGGCGGCCCGGATCATCCTCTGCGCAGAGGTGTTCGCCGGATCGGCCGTGAAGCTCAGGAACTCCGGGTCCCAGTGCCAGTACCAACGTCCGTCCTCGCGTAGCCGGACGTCCTTCTTCAGCCCGTCCAGGCTCGACGTCAGTCGGCGGCGCGGGTTGTAGGAGCGGACTGCCTCCGCGATCTCCTCCAGCGAGGAGAACCCGTCCGGGGCGCCCCGCATGAAGGCGCGAACCCGGGCCTGTCCGGCCGGGTCCAGCCGGGGAGCGATGTCCACGAGAACGAGACCCGCGAGAGTGCCGGGATACTCGCCCGCGGTGACCAGGGCGGTCCGGCCCCCCATCGACGCACCGATCACCACGGGCGGTTCGTGGAGCGCTTCCACCGCCTGCAGGAGATCCCCGACCATGTCGTCCAGGGTGTACACGCCTGTCGGGGACCATCCACTGTCACCGTGGCCCCGGGCATCCAACGTGATGGCTCTCCACCCCTGCGCGGCCAGACGGCGTGCCGTACGCGCCCAGGAGTGCCGCGTCTGGCCGCCCCCGTGCAGCAGCAACACCGTGCCCTGCGGATCGTCGGGTTCCCAGCGGTCGGCGGCAAGGTCGATGCCGTGGACACCTTCGAATATGACCTGTTCGCGCGGGGCGCAGCCTGTCTCCGTCACGGGCTCTCCCTTGGGCCGTTGACACTGTCGGCGGCCAAGCGTAGCTTGCATTGAGTCGAAATAGCGACATCGAGTTCGCATATACGAAATTGCTCGACGGGTGTCAGGGACGGCACCCGACGTCACGAACTGCCGGACGAGAGCTGCCTTCTTGGCGTCCGGCACAGCCCGAAGCCCGATGACGGACGGCTCGTCATCCATCGCGTGCAGCCCGCGGTTCCTGTGCCCGGCCTGACCGGGCCGCTCTGACGCAGGTCGAAAAGACAGGAGTGTGTCCGGTGATCGAACGCGACCAGATCTTCATCAATGGCAAGTGGGTGGCTTCCTCGGTCGATGGCGTCATTTCGGTGACCAGTCCGGTCACGGAGGAGACCGTGGCGACGATCCCGGCCGGCTCGGTCGAGGACGTGGACCTGGCTGTACGGGCCGCGGCGGACGCCTTCCCCGCGTGGTCGCAGACATCGGTCGATGAGCGGGTCGAAATGCTCCACAAGCTTGCCCGGTTGACCGAGGCGCGCAGTGAGGAGATCACGCGGGCCGTCGTCAGTGAGATCGGTCAGCCCGCGAAGATCGCGCAGGAGTCGCAGGGAACCGCGGCGGTCGAGGACCTCCGGAGCATCGCGGAGAGCCTGCCCGGCATCGTGTGGGAGGAGCAGGTCGGTCACACCGTCGTGGCCCGTGAGGCGGCGGGTGTGGTCGGTGCGATCACCCCGTGGAACGGGCCGATGCGCATGGTCTGCATGAAGGCCGGGGCGGCGATCGCCGCCGGGTGCACGGTCGTGCTCAAGGGCACGGAGGTGGCGCCGCTCAGTTCGTTCATCTTCGCCGAGATCGTCGCCGAGGCCGGCCTGCCTGACGGGGTCTTCAACCTCGTCTCCGGCACCGGTCCGGACATAGGCGAGGCCCTGGTGACCCACCCGCTGGTCGACATGGTCTCCCTCACCGGCTCCGTACGCGCCGGCCGCCGGGTCATGGAACTGGCCTCCCAGTCCGTCAAGAAGGTCGCCCTGGAACTCGGCGGCAAGTCGGCCAACGTCATCCTCGATGACGCCGACCTCGAGCAGGCCGTGAACGTGGGCATCGAGGACGCGTTCCGCAACTCCGGCCAGGTCTGCGGCGGCCTGTCCCGCATGCTCGTTCCGCGCTCCCGCCTCGCCGAGGCGGAGGAACTGGCCGTGCGCAAGGCCGAGAGCTACGTACTCGGCGACCCGTACGACCCGGCGACCACCCTCGGCCCCGTCGCCAACGCCACCCAGCAGCAGCGTGTGCGCGACTACATCCGCTCCGGTCTCGCGGAGGGCGTGCGCCTGCTCACCGGCGGACCGGAGGCGCCCGAGGGCCTGGAGCGCGGCTACTTCGTGCGGCCGACGGTCTTCTCCGGCGACAACACCTCGCGGATCGCGCGGGAGGAGATCTTCGGCCCCGTCGTCGTGATCATCCCCTTCGACAACGAAGAGGAGGCCTTCGACATCGCCAACGACACGCAGTACGGACTCGCCGGCGCGATCTGGGCCGGCGACCCGGACCGGGCGAGGGTCCTTGCGCGCAAGCTGCGCGTCGGCCGCATCCGCATCAACGGATCGCCGGTCAACCAGCGCGCCCCGCACGGCGGTTTCAAACTGTCGGGCATCGGGCGGGAATTCGGGCGGTACGGCATCGAGGAGTTCCTCGAGTACAAGTCCATCGGCTGACGAGGACCAGGAGAGCCATGATCACCGTCAACGCACGCTCCACGGCCGGCCCCGGCGAGCCGTTCAAAGCCACCGCGATCGACCGGCGCGACGTCGGTCCGACGGACATCCTCATCGACATCGCCTACTGCGGTGTCTGCCACACCGACGTCAGCCGAGCCCGCAGCGAGTTCGGGACGACCACCTACCCGCTGGTTCCCGGACACGAGATCGCCGGCGTGGTGTCGGCCGCGGGGACCGAGGTGACCAGGTTCTCGGTCGGAGACCGGGTGGGAGTCGGCTGCATGGTCGACTCCTGCCGGGAGTGCGACTACTGCCGGGCCGGCCTGGAGCCGTACTGCCGCTCCGGACACGTGAGGACCTACAACGACACCGGCCGCGACGGACAACCCACTCTGGGCGGCTACAGCGAGAAGATCGTCGTCGACGAGGCCTACGCGGTCCGCATCCCCGACTCCCTCCCGCTGCACACCGCCGCACCGCTGCTCTGCGCCGGGATCACGACGTACTCGCCGTTGCGTCACTGGAAGGCAGGCCCGGACAAGCGCGTCGCGATCGTCGGCTTCGGCGGCCTCGGACACGTAGGAGTGCCCATTGCGGCGGCACTGGGCGCACCCCCCACCGTTCTGGACCTGACTCCGGACAAGCGCGACGACGCCCTGCGGCGCGGTGCCCGCGACTACCGCGTCACCACCGACCCCGCGACGTTCACCGATCTTGCGGGGGCCTTCGACCTGATCGTCTCGACCGCGCCGGCCAACCTCGACTACGAGGCCTTTCTCGAACTGCTCACGCTCGACGGCACGTTCGTCAACCTCGGAGTGCCGAAGAAGCCGATCAGCGTCGACGTCTTCTCCCTGCTGTACAACCGGCGATCGCTGGCGGGCACGCTGGTCGGCGGCATCCAGGAGACACAGGAGATGCTCGACTTCTGCGCCGAGCACGAGATCGCCGCCGAAGTCGAGGTCATCCGAGCCGACGAGATCGACGCTGCCTTCGACCGGCTCGCGGCCGGTGATGTCCGGTACCGGTTCGTGATCGACATCAGCACGATGGCGCTCGGCTGACCACGGTCGAGCTCAGACGGGTGTGGGATCAAGGCTGTCACCATCCGTCCGGCGACTAGGGCCTGTCCGGCGGATCAAGTCGCAGGAAATCGGCGGCGCCCTATAAACGCTGGTGAGCGGGGTCTGGTGCGTCGAGCTGCAAGGCGGAGGAGGGCGTCGACGCGGAGCGTCGGCAACCGACGACAACGCCGCAGATGGGCGTGCCAGACCCCGCGTCTGCGGCATGATCCGCCGGACAGGCCCTAAGGCATTGGTCGTGTGCGCCCACCCATGCGTTCGCCTTGCGCGCGTCGGCACACGGCAGCACCTCGCGGATGGCTCGGCTGGACAGTCCGGCGGCGTAGAACTGCTGGATGAGCCTGACCCAGATCAGCCGTGGTGAGATCGATGCGAGCGCTGACTCCGGCGCGGGCGGCGTGCTGGCGCAGGAGCGCCGCCGAGCCGTCGTTGTCCTCGACCCAGCTCTGGTCGGCAAGCGTCTGAATGTGCACCGGGCCGCGCCCGGCCTGCGGATGACCGACGGGCAGGACGACGACCATGTCGTCCAGCCCGAGGAACCGTCGTTCGACCCGCGGGTCAGAGTCTGCGGATCCATGGCAGCGGTGAGACGTCGGCCGAGGTACGGGGCAGGACCGGAGGAGCTGTCCGTATTGCCGCCGGCCGGTGCGCCAGGACGCCGGAGTGCGCCTCCCGTGGTTGCGTGAAGTCGGTGCGGCCGGCTGGCGTGACCGGCCAGTCCGGGACGCGTCAGCGGCGTCGCTGGTCGGCGCGCAGTTCGAAGTCGCCGTAGCTGTTGTCGACCGGGTTGACCGTAACGCCGGGCGCGACGATCTCGTCGATGGCGTCGAGCACGTCGGACGACAGCGTGACGTCGGCGGCGGGCAGGAACGCCTCCAACTGGTCCATGGTCCGCGGTCCGACGATCGCCGCGGTGACGCCGGGGTGGTTGATGACGAAGGCGACGGCCAGCTCGATCAGTGTGAGACCCGCCTTCTCCGCCAGGAGCGCGAGCTGTTCGACGGCGTCGAGCTTCCGCTGGTTGGCGGGGGTGCTCATGTCGAAGCGGGCCTGGGGGCGTGCCGCGGAGGCGGGGCCCTCGGTGGCGTTCTTGCGGTAGCGGCCCGACAGCCAGCCGCCGGAGAGCGGGCTGTAGGTGAGGGTGCCCATGCCGTGGCGGCGCACGGTGGGCAGCACGTCCTCCTCGATGCCGCGGACCAGGATCGAGTACGGCGGCTGCTCGGTCACGAACCGCTCCAGGTGGCGCTCCCGCGAGGCCCACTGGGCCTCGACGATCTGGGAGCCGGAGTAGGACGAGGAGCCGATGTAGCGGATCTTGCCCTGGTGTACGAGGTCGGAGAGGGCGCCGAGGGTCTCGGCGACGTCCGTGTCGGGGCTGGGGCGGTGGACCTGGTAGAGGTCGATGTGATCGGTGTCGAGCCGGCGCAGGGAGTTCTCGACCTCGCGAATGATCCAGCGGCGTGAGCCGCCCCGCTGGTTGGGGTCGTCCTGGTCCATCGGCATGAAGAACTTGGTCGCCAGGAACACGTCCTCGCGGCGGCCCTTGAGGGCCTTGCCGACGATCTCCTCCGAGACGCCGGCGGAGTACACGTCCGCGGTGTCGACGAAGTTGATGCCCGCGTCCAGGGCACGGTGGATGATCCGGATCGAGTCGGCCTCGTCCTCGTTGCCCCAGGGGCCGAACATCATCGCGCCCAGGCAGAGCGGGCTGACCTGGACGCCGGTGCGGCCGAGCGGTCGGTAGTGCATGAAGTGGTTCTCCTTGGATGTGCTCAGTTGATGTGCTCAGTCGTCGTCAGTTGTCATCAGTCGTTCGCGGTCCGGACGACGGTCCCGGTGCTCGCCCAACTGGCGAGGAGGCTCAGGGCCTCCCTCGCCGGGGAGTCCGGTTCGGGTGTGTAGAAGTTGAGGCGAAGGCCGGGATCGGCCGGCAACTCCATCGCCTCGTAGGGCAGTGCGAGATCGCCGACCAGCGGGTGGCGCAGGTTCTTCACTCCGGAGCGGTGGAACTTCACGTCGTGGCGGGCCCACCGGCGGGCGAAGTCGCCGCTCTTGGTCGTCAGCTCCCCGATCAGATCGGTCAGCGCCTTGTCGTGGGGCGCCCGGCCCGTCTCGATGCGCAGGAACGCGACCGCGTCGTCGGCCCCCTTGTCCCAGTCGACCCAGAAGTCCTTGCTCGCGGGGTCCAGGAACATGAAGCGGGCGGCGTTGACCGGCCCGCGCTGGGCGAACAGCGGCGAGTCGAAGAGGGGTGCGTACAGTGCACGGCCCAGCGTATTCGCGGCCACGATGTCGAAGCGCGAGTTGCGCACGTACGCCGGAACGTCGGTCATCGAGTCGAGCAGGCGCAGGATCGTGGGCCGCACCCGGGACGCGGTCACCGCGGGGCGCCGGCCCGAGGGTGTCGCCGCCCGGGCCAGGTCGTAGAGGTGGGTGCGTTCGGCCTCGTCCAGCTGCAGTGCGTGCGCGAGGGATTCCAGTACCGAATCCGAGGCGCCGGAGAGGTTCCCGCGCTCGAGGCGGACGTAGTAGTCGACGCTCATACCCGCGAGCAGCGCGACCTCCTCCCGGCGCAGGCCCGCAACGCGACGGTTGCCGCCGTAGACCGGCAGTCCGGCCTGCTCGGGGGTGATCCGGGCACGCCGGGTGCTCAGGAACTCGCGGACCTCGGCGGCCACGCTCTTCTTGTCTCTGTCTGCCATCGTCCCGATCCCTGAAATTGCTCCGCCGCCGGTGATCGCATCCCGGGCGGACGGTCCCGCCTCGAACTTCACCGTAGGCCGGTCCGCGAGGACCTGCGAGGTACTGGCAGTACCTGGAAGGTCAGTGACTCCCACCCATGCGCCCACGCGGGGTTTTCTTGAAGGGAACCGAGGGGCCGGGGTCAAAAACCGGTCCCTCACCCTGAAGCGACAACGAAGGACACCACCGTGGGCGCAGTCGTCCCCGCCGTCAACCAGCTGGAGATCCACCCCTACTTCCAGCAGCGTGCCGTCCTCGACTTCGACGACCAGTACCACATCCTCAACCAGGCGTGGTCCCCCATCGGCGGCATCACCTTCTACCCGGGATACGGCGAGCACCGCCGCAGCGTCCTGGAAGACCCGGTGGTCACCGCGATCGCAGAGACGCACGGCAAGAGCCCCGCCCAGGTGCTGCTGCGCTGGGGCATCCAGCACGGCCGTTCGGTGATCCCCAAGTCGACCAAGCGCCACCGCATCGCCGAGAACATCGACGTCTTCGACTTCGCCCTCACCGCGGACGAGCTGAAGGCCCTCGACGGCCTGGAGACCGGCCGGCGAGGCGGCCCCGAGCCTACGAGCGTCACCCTCGCCGCCTACGGGCGCGCCATCCCCGAAGCCTGAAACCCCCTTTCAAACACCTGAAGGAACCACCATGCCCACCACCGTCAACGCGTTCGGCGCCCACGAAGCCGGCGAGCCGCTCGCTCCCGTCACCATCGAGCGCCGTGATGTCGGGCCGCACGACGTCAGGCTCGACATCCTGTTCTGCGGCATCTGCCACTCCGACATCAACTTCGTCGGCGGCGCGTTCGGCCCGCTGCCCGTCAGCCCGCTCGTTCCCGGCCACGAGATCGTCGGCCGGGTCACCGAGATCGGCCCCGAGGTCATCCGCCACCAGGTCGGCGATCTGGTCGGCATCGGCTGCATGGTCAACTCCTGCCGCGAGTGCGAGAACTGTCAGGCAGGCCAGGAGCAGTACTGCCTCAACGGCCACACCCTGGTTTTCGGCAACCCCGACCCCGCCGAGCCCGGCGCCCACACCCAGGGCGGCTACTCCGAGGCGATCGTCGCCCCCGAAGACTTCGTACTCCGCGTACCGGAGAGCCTCGACCCGGCCGCCGCCGCTCCGCTGCTGTGCGCCGGCATCACCGTCTACTCCCCGCTCAAGCGGTTCGGTGCCCGGCCGGGCACCAGGGTCGCGGTCGTCGGCCTCGGCGGCCTGGGCCACCTCGGCGTGAAGATGGCCAAGGCCATGGGCGCCGACGTGACCGTCCTGTCCCAGTCCGGCAGCAAGCGCGAAGCCGCCACGGCCCTCGGCGCCGACCACTACGCCGTGACCGGCGACGGCTCGGCGTTCACCGAGCTGGCCGGCACCTTCGACATCATCCTCAACACCGTCAGCGCAGCCGTATCTCTCGCCGACTACCTCGGGATGTTGCGTCTGCACGGCACCATGGTGAACGTCGGCGTGACGACCGAGCCGATGCCGATGGACGTCTTCACCCTGTGCCAGAACGGCCGGTCCTACGTGGGATCGCTGTTCGGCGGCATCGCCGAGACCCAGGAGATGCTCGACTTCGCGGCCGAGCACGGCGTGAGCGCCGACATCGAACTGATCGGCGCGCAGGACATCAACACCGCCTACAAGCGGATCCTCGCCTCCGACGTCCGCTACCGGTTCGTGGTCGACGGCGCGTCCTTCGCCGAACCGAAGGAGGCATGACGCGCCGCCCACGTGGCCGCCGTACGCGGGCGGTGGCATTTGCCCGCCTACCTGAATGACCTGCGGCGACGCCATCCGCAGCGTGAACCGACGCACAGAACGCGCGATCGCGACGCTCGAGTGAGACCGACGGCAGGGGCGCCCGTCACGCCCATCCCCTTGCAAGGAAATGAACATGGCAACACAATCCCTGACCGTGCTGGTGGTCGGCGCCACCGGCAGCATCGGACGGCTCGTCGTAGCCGAGGCGATCGCTCGCGGGCACACCGTCCGGGCCCTCGTGCGTGACCACGCGAAGGGCGCCCAGGTGCTTCCCACCGACGCCGAACTCGTCGTCGGCGACGTCACACGACCCGAAACCCTGCCCGAGGCGGTGGCCGGGGCCGACGCGATCGTGCTGACCCTCGGCTCCTTCGGCACAGGCGACTCCTCACCGGAGACGGTCGACTACGCGGGCGTACGCAACGTCCTGACCGCCCTGGACGGACAGCGGCCCCGCGTGGCGCTGATGACCTCCATCGGCGTCACCGGCCGAGGCAGCGCGTACGGCCACTTGCTGGAGTGGAAGCGCCGCTCGGAACGGCTCGTGCGGGCCAGCGGCCTCACGTACACCATCGTGCGGCCGGGCTGGTTCGACATGAACGGACCCGACGAGCAGCGCTTGGTGTTCCTCCAAGGCGACCGCCGCCGTTCCGGCAGCCCCGCCGACGGCGTGGTCGCCCGTGCCCAGATCGCACGGGTGCTGGTGGCGGCCCTCACCGCTCCCGAGGCGGCCGGCCGCACCTTCGAGTTGGTGGCCCAGCAGGGCGGTGCGCCCGGCGACCTGGCACCGCTGTTCGCGGCGCTGGCCCCGGACACCCCCGGCCACCTGGACGCGGTCCGGGACGAGGCCAACATGCCGCTCGACGCCGAGCCGCAGCGGGTCCGCGACGACCTCGACGCCCGGACACGCACCACATCCTGACGACGGCCCGAGGCCGCCACATACCCGGTGGGCCGGCCGCGCGGCCGGCCCGCCTTCAGGCCCACACCACACCGGCGGGCCGCTCCCGCACAACGGCCCGGCCTCCCTGCCACTAGGTCCCCAGCCGGACGGACCGGGAGGAGATGAAGGTTGTGACGACGCTCTTGGGTCTGGGTGAGTCGTCTCGGTGGTCGGCCTTGCCTACGGCTCGGGCACGTGAGGCGGTTGTAAGCGCCTGCGGTGTGATTGTTCCGGGCACGGTGGGCCGCCACCTCCGTCACCGCGTCACGGACGCGCCTGGACGGAATGCCCAACAGGCCCTGTGGAGAGGGTCGTTCAGCCCCACGACCGAGGGCCTTCGGAATCCGGCAACGGATCGCCCAGCGTCACCGGAGTGAGCGCTGTCGGACACCGGTCCGACCGCCTCCGATTCCCGAAGGGATCACCACACGTCGGGAAGCTCTGGGCCAAGCTGCCGTTCGTCCGAAACAACGACCGGCTGCGCTGACCACGTACGGCAGGGCGGCACCCAGACAGGGTTCCCCCGCGCCGGCTGCGGTCCATAGGGCCGATCGGTCCCTGCAGAGGACCTGCGGCCCCTGCACCACGAACCTCCACGACACGACGCTGGAATCGGACCCCCCGATCCAGGAGGTGGAGACCATGCCCCGCACCGTCACCGTAGGTCTCGACGGCACGCCCGAGAGCCGGGCCGCCGCCGAATGGGCGGCCCGAGAGGCGAAGCTCCGCGGACTGCCGCTGAAGGTCGTCCACGTCTGGGAGCCAGTACCGGCGCCCATGGCTCAGGCCCCGCTCCTCGGCGCCGAGACGCAGCAGCACTGGAGTGAGCGAGGCGAGATGGGGGTACCCCCGGCCGAAGGCTGGGGGAGGGCTCCCAGCGAAGAGGCCGACGGAATCCGGATGCGCCACCCAGGGGTCGAAGTGGTCATGGAGCAAGTCTCGGGGCGGCCCGCAGAGGCGCTGGCCGACGCCGCGAAGGACGCCGAGCTGTTGGTTCTCGGCTCCCGAGGCCTGAGCGGAGTGGGCGGTTTCGTGGTGGGCTCCGTCAGCCTGGCCGTCGTGGCACATGCCGAGCGCCCCGTCGTCCTCGTACGGGCCGAGGAGCAGGCCGCCGACGAGCACACGATGGACCCGGCCGGCATCCCCTCCGCCTCGGCCCCCTTCCGGCCCGTCGTGCTGGGCCTCGACGCCGCAGACCCGGACGACACCGTGATCGGCTTCGCCTTCGAGTCGGCTCTCCTGCGGGGAACCTCCCTGCGGGTCGTCCACGGCTCGAACGAGCCGCCGTGCATCGCGTACGGCATGCCCCCGGACCTCGAAATGAACGCCCACATCGCCGCGGAGCAAGCCGCCGCCGTGAGCGAGGCGCTGCGGCCGTGGCGGCAGAAGTTCCCCGTGGTGGATGTCGTCGAGGACTCGCTGTCCGGCAAGGCGGCCAA
This sequence comes from Streptomyces sp. NPDC048275, assembly GCF_040652275.1. Taxonomy (NCBI): domain Bacteria; kingdom Bacillati; phylum Actinomycetota; class Actinomycetes; order Kitasatosporales; family Streptomycetaceae; genus Streptomyces; species Streptomyces sp. NPDC048275. The sequence goes on along the minus strand of NZ_JBEZLR010000026.1, from coordinate 78,774 downwards.
CCACCTGGTGGACGCCTCCCGCGAGGCCTCCCTGGTCGTCGTGGGCCGCCGTATCCGCCGTTCGCCGCTGGGTGCGCACATCGGGCCCGTCACCCATGCCGTACTGCACCACGCCGCGGCCCCCGTCGCCGTCGTCCCGCACGACTGATCACCCGAGGAGACACCTCCCATGAAGGCAGCAGTCGTACGAGCCTTCGGCGAGCCCCTGGTCATCGAGGACCGCCCCGAGCCCGGCCCCGGCCAGGTCCGCATCCGGACGGAGGCCTCCGGGCTGTGCCGCACCGACATCCACGCCGCGCACGGCGACCGGCCGGTCAAGCCGAACCCGCCGTACGTGCCCGGCCAGGAGCGCGTCGGCCTCGTCGAGGCCCTGGGTGACGGGGTCACGCACCTCGCACTGGGGCGGCGCGTCGCGGTGCCCTGGCCGGGCAAGGCCTGCGGACGGCGCGAGCACTGCCGTACTTCAGCTCGGCCGGGTCGTGCACGCGGTCCTGCACCACTGTGCCCGCCCCGTCGCCGTCGTACCGCAATGGGCATGAGCGGCTCAGAGGCCGGCCGCGTGATCGGGGACGTACGTCTGCAGATCGCGCGGCGGGCGCACGTAGCCGGTCGGCGGCGGTCTCGGCGGCAGCTTCAGAACGGGCGGCGACACCTCCTGGTACGGAACGGAGCCGAGCAGGTGCGCGATCATGTTCAGTCGCGCGCGGCGCTTGTCGTCGCTCTCGACGATGTACCAGGGCGCCTCGGAGATGTCGGTGTGCACCAGCATCTCGTCCTTCGCCCGGGAGTACGCCTCCCAACGGGTGATCGACTCCAGGTCCATCGCGGAGAGTTTCCAGCGGCGAGTCGGGTCCTTCAGCCGCCGCCGGAACCGCTTCTGCTGCTCCGCGTCGCTCACCGAGAACCAGTACTTGCGCAGCAGGATGCCCTCCTCGACCAGCATGCGCTCGAAGATCGGGCACTGGCGCAGGAAGAGCTGGTGCTCCTCCTTGGTGCAGAAGCCCATCACATGCTCGACCCCGGCGCGGTTGTACCAGCTGCGGTCGAACAGCACGATCTCCCCGGCGGCCGGCAGATGCTCGACGTACCGCTGGAAGTACCACTGAGTGCGCTCGCGCTCGGTCGGCTTGGGCAGCGCCGCCGTCCGGGCGATCCGCGGGTTGAGGTGTTCCGAGACCCGTTTGATCGTGCCGCCCTTGCCCGCAGCGTCCCGTCCCTCGAAGACCACCACGAGCCGGGCGCCCTCGGACCGTACCCATTCCTGAAGCTTCACCAGCTCCGTCTGCAGACGCAGCAGCTCCCGCTCGTACGCCGCGCGCGGCAAAGTCGCCGTCTTCTTGTCGGCCATGCCGCCTCCTCCGCCCGATGACTACGGAGTCACCATGCCCAAGGTCGAACACCAGGACAGCACCGTACTGACCGACGACGAACTGCGCACCCTGGACGCCCACTGGCGGGCAGCCAACTACCTGGCCGTGGGCCAGATCTATCTCCTGGCCAACTCGCTCCTCACCGAGCCCCTGACCCCCGCGCACATCAAGCCGCGGCTGCTCGGCCACTGGGGCACCTCACCCGGCCTCAACCTCGTCCACACGCACCTCAACCGTGTCATCAAGACCCGCGATCTGGACGCGCTCTGCGTATGGGGCCCCGGCCACGGCGGGCCCGCCGTCCTCGCCAACTCCTGGCTGGAGGGCAGCTACAGCGAGACCTATCCGGACGTGTCGCGCGACGCGGCGGGCATGGACAAGCTGTTCCGGCAGTTCTCCTTCCCCGGCGGAGTGCCCAGCCATGTGGCACCCGAGACGCCCGGCTCGATCCACGAGGGCGGTGAGCTGGGCTACTCGCTGGCGCATGCCTACGGTGCCGCCTTCGACAACCCGGACCTCCTGGTCGCCTGCGTGATCGGCGACGGCGAGGCGGAGACCGGGCCGCTCGCCGCGTCCTGGCACTCCAACAAGTTCCTCGACCCGGTGCACGACGGCGCCGTCCTGCCGATCCTGCACCTCAACGGCTACAAGATCGCCAACCCGACGGTGCTCGCCCGCCTGCCGGAGCCGGAACTCGACGAGCTGCTGCGGGGGTACGGCCACGAGCCGATCCACGTCACCGGCGACGATCCGCACCAGGTTCACCGGGCCATGGCCCAGGCGTTCGACGAGGCGCTGGACCGCATCGCGCTCCTGCAGGCCTCGGCCCGCGAGGACGGCGTGACCGAACGGGCGCACTGGCCCATGATCGTGCTGCGGACCCCCAAGGGCTGGACCGGCCCCGCGGAGGTCGACGGGGAGCCCGTCGAGGGAACGTGGCGCGCCCACCAGGTCCCGCTGGCCGGTGTCCGCGAAAATCCGGACCATCTGCGGCAGTTGGAGACCTGGCTGCGCTCGTACCGCCCCGAGGAGCTCTTCGACGCCGAGGGGCGGCCTGTCGCCGACGTCCTTGCGTGCGTTCCCGACGGCTCCAGGCGACTCGGCGCCACCCGGCACGCCAACGGCGGCCTGCTCGTACGTGACCTGCCCATTCCGTTCCTCGAGCGCTTCGCGGTGCCGGTCGACAAGCCGGGCGTGACCCTGCACGAACCCACCCGGGTCCTGGGCGATCTCCTGGAGCAGATCATGCAGGACACGTCGGGGCGTCGCGACTTCCGGCTGGTGGGCCCCGACGAGACCGCCTCCAACCGCCTGGAGGCTGTCTTCGGAGCCAGTGGCAAGGCCTGGCAGGCGCAGACCCTTCCGGTGGACGAACACCTGGACCGGCACGGCCGGGTCATGGAGATCCTGTCCGAACACCTCTGCCAGGGCTGGCTGGAGGGCTATCTCCTCACCGGGCGGCACGGGCTCTTCTCCTGCTACGAAGCCTTCGTCCACATCGTCGACTCGATGGTCAACCAGCACATCAAGTGGCTCAGGACATCACGGGAGTTGGCCTGGCGCGCCCCTATCGCCTCGCTCAACTACCTTCTCACCTCGCACGTGTGGCGCCAGGACCACAACGGCTTCTCCCACCAGGACCCGGGGTTCGTCGACCACGTCCTCAACAAGAGCCCGGAGGTCGTACGGGTCTATCTGCCGCCGGACGCCAACACCCTTCTGTCCGTGGCGGATCACGTCCTGCGCAGCCGTGACTACGTGAATGTCGTGGTCGCCGGCAAACAGCCCTGCTTCGACTGGCTCTCCCTGGACCAGGCCCGTGCCCACTGCGCCCGGGGCGCCGGAATCTGGGACTGGGCGGGCTCCGCGGGCCCGGACCGCGAACTGGACGTCGTCCTTGCCTGCGCGGGAGACGTCCCGACTCAGGAAGTCCTGGCCGCGTCCGATCTGCTGCGCCGCCATCTGCCCGAGCTGGCCGTCCGTGTGGTGAACGTCGTGGACATGACCCGCCTGCTGCCGTATGAGGAACACCCGCATGGGATGCGCGACTTCGAGTACGACGGACTGTTCACCCCCGACAAGCCGGTCGTCTTCGCCTATCACGGCTACCCCTGGCTGATCCACCGCCTCGCCTACCGACGCACCGGCCACGCCAACCTCCACGTCCGCGGCTACAAGGAGATGGGCACCACGACGACCCCCTTCGACATGGTCGTCCGCAACGACCTGGACCGCTACCGCCTGGTCATGGACGTCATCGACCGTGTCCCCGGCCTCGGCGTCCGCGCCGCCGTCGTACGCCAGCGGATGGCCGACACCCGCACCCGCCACCACACCTGGATCCGCGAACACGGCACCGACCTGCCCGAGGTGGCCGACTGGACCTGGACCGGCTGAAACCCTTACCCGGCACAGGAGTTCAACGCCATGACGACAGCTGGTTCATGGCAGTTCGTCCTTCGATGCGTGCGCGAGTCCAGGGCGTCCACCGTCCGCCGTGTACCGGACCGCGAGACAGGGGTCGATCGGCCCATACGGCGCACCCGACCAGCCCATGGGGCGGGCCCGCGGATCGCCGGATGCTCGAAGGGTCGAGAGGTTTCGAGGAGGCCGAGATGACGGACGACGACCGCGACCGCCTCACCGCGCACGCCCTGCTCGCGGACGGCACCACCGTGTGCGTACGCTCCGTGCGGCCCGGTGACCGTGAGCAACTGCGAGGGTTCTACGAGAAGATGTCACCGGAGAACCTCCGGCGGCGTTTCTTCGCCGCGAGCCGCCGCTCGGCAGACCTGGCCGCCGACCGGGCCACGGCGCCACCGCGCCCGGACTACCGGGCGCTGCTCGCCGAGACACGGGGCCGGGTGATCGGCCTGGCCGAGTACGAGACCGACGACGACACGGACACCGCCGAGATGTCGATCGCCGTGGCCGACGGGCTGCACCACCGAGGCGTGGGCACGCTCCTCGTCGAACACCTCGTCTCCGCCGCCCGCGCGGACGGCATCACCACGTTCACGGCCGACGCGCTCAGCGAGAACTACGAAGTGCTCAGGCTCTTCACCGACCTGGGCCTGCGCGCCGCACGCCGATTCGAGGGCCCGGAGGTGCGCTGCACCATCGCGCTCGACGAGGACGACACCTACCTGTCGGCCGTCGAAGCGCGTGGCCGGGCCGCCGATGTCGCAAGCTTGGAACCGCTGCTGCGCCCCGACGCGATCGCGGTGGTCGGTGCCGGGCGCAGGCCGGGATCGGTGGGGCGGGCCCTCTTGCACCATCTGCACGAGGGCGGTTTCACCCGGCGGCTCTTCGCGGTGAACCCCCACGTCTCGTCGATCCTCGGCGTGCCGTCGTACCCGTCGGTCGGGGCACTGCCCAAGGTGCCCGATCTCGCGGTCCTCGCGATACCGGCCGAGGCCCTGCCCGCCACGGCCGAGGAGTGCGGCAAGGCCGGTGTACGAGCCCTGCTCGTGGTGTCGGCCGGGCTCGACAGCGACCAGGCGGAAGCGCTCCTGTCGGCATGCCGCACCTATGGCATGCGGCTGGTCGGCCCCAACTGCCTCGGCATCTCCAACACCGCCCCCAAGCTCCGACTCGACGCCACTTTCGCCGCCGACCACCCGCGCCCCGGCACGGCGGGCGTCGCCGTGCAGTCCGGCGGCGTCGGCATCGCCCTGCTCGACGGGCTGTCCCGGCTCGGCATCGGCGTCTCGTCCTTCGCGTCCCTCGGAGACAAGTACGACGTCAGCGGCAACGACATGCTTCAGTGGTGGGAGAGCGACGGCCGTACCGACCTGGCCCTGCTGCACCTGGAGTCCTTCGGCAACCCGCGGGCGTTCTCCCGTACCGCCCGGCGCGTGACCCGCCGTATGCCCGTCCTGACGGTCGAAGCGGGCCGTACCGAGGCCGGTCGCCGTGCCGCCGCCTCGCACACCGCGGCCGCCGCGACCCGGACCATGACCCGGCAGGCGCTGTTCACGCAGGCGGGCATCACCGCCACCCGTTCGGTGGGTGAACTCCTCGAATCCGCCGCCCTGTTGCACTCTCAGCCGCTCCCGGCCGGGACCCGCGTGGCGATCGTCACCAACGCGGGCGGTGCGGGCGTCCTCGCGGCGGACGCGTGTGCCGAGGCCGGACTGTCCCTGCCCGCCCTCCCCCCAGAACTGATCGACGACCTGCTCGCCGTGCTGCCCGAGGGCGCCGCTGTGGGCAACCCCGTCGCCGCCACCGCGGCCGTGTCGGAAGAGCAGCTCAGGGACTGTGCGGAGCGGCTCCTGCGGTATCCGGGCGTCGATGCCCTGCTGCTGGTCCTCGTCCCCACCGCCGTCGCCGCGGCAACCGGCGACGACCTCGTCCGGGCCCTCACCGGCGGACCCGGCCGTCGGGAACGGCCGGTCACCGTCGTCCGGCTCGAGCAGGACCTGCCGGTCAAGCTGCTGCCCGCGCGGGAAGGAGGCACCGTCCCGTCGTACGCCGAACCGGGCGCGGCGGCACGGGCGTTGGCGCGCGCAGCCCATCGTGCCGCTTGGCTGAACCGGCCGGCCGGCACGGTCCCGGAGCTCGCGGAGGTCGACACGGCCCGGGCGCACACGGTCGCCGAGACCTACCTCTCCGCCCACCCGGACGGCGGCTGGCTCGACCCGCGCACCTGCGCCGAACTCCTCGCCTGCTACGGCCTTCCGCAACTGCCGTGGGCCTGGGCCGAGACCGAGGACGACGCCGTCATCGCCGCCGAACGGCTGCGTGGCCCCGACGGCCGCGTGGTCATGAAGGCCCACTGGCCCGGACTGCTCCACAAGAGCGAACAGCACGCCGTGCACCTCGATCTTCAGGGAGACGCCCAGGTGCGTGCCGCCTTCCGGGACCTCGAGACCCGATTCGCCGGACTCATGACCGCGGTGGTGATCCAGCCGCTGGCCGCGCGCGGCACCGAACTGTTCGCGGGCGTCGTCCAGGACGAAGTCTTCGGCCCGCTCGTGCTCTTCGGTCTCGGAGGCACCGCGACCGAAGTGCTGGCCGACCACGCCGCCCGCCTCGCCCCGCTGACCGACCACGACGTCCACGACCTGATCGCCGCCCCGCGCTGCGCGCCACTGCTGTTCGGCGCACACGGAAGCAGGCCGGCCGATCTCGAAGGCCTCGAACAGCTCCTGCTGCGCCTGTCCCGCATGGCGGGCGATCTGCCGCAGGTCGCCGAAGTCGACTTCAATCCCGTCCTCGCGACACCGGCCGCCGTCACCGTGCTCGACGCATGCGTCCGCCTGCTACCGCGCCGCGCCCAGGACCCGTATCTGCGCCGACTGCGCTGAGGAGGAACAGGCATGAGGCAGAACGAGGTCGGATCCACGGGCAGACGCTCCACAGAGTGCTCCGCCATGATCCGGGCGGCCTCGGCGATGGTGTCAGGACCGTCTCAGCGGCATCGTCACCCGCCGGAGTCGCCCGCGTCGGCGGGGCCTCAGGCAGTACGGTGAGAGCGGGAGAACGGGTGCGAGCTGTCTCGTCCGCTGAGCCGGTCGGAGGAAACGATGAGCGGGGATGGGCGCGAGGTTTCCCAGCAGTACTTGCCCAAGCTGCGGCTGGATGACCTGCTTGACGAACTGCAGGCGCGGATCGATGCGGCGCGCGGCACCCAGGACCGGGTGCACAGCCTGCTGGAAGCGGTGCTGTCGGTCGGGCGGGAGCTGGATCTGCCGCAGGCGCTGCGGCGCATCGTCGAGGCCGCCGTCGTGCTGGTGGACGCCGAGTACGGAGCGTTGGGTGTGATCGGCGGCGACAGCCGACTGTCGGAGTTCCTGACGGTGGGCATCAGTGACGAACAGCGAGCGGAGATCGGTGATCTACCGAGCGGCCACGGCATTCTCGGCGAGCTGATCCGCCATCCGGTGCCGCTGCGGCTGCCCGAGCTGTCGGAGCACCCGGCGTCCTACGGCTTTCCGGCCCGTCACCCGCCGATGCACTCCTTCCTCGGCGTGCCGATCCGGGTGCGCGACGAAGTGTTCGGAAACCTCTACCTCACCGAGAAGCGCAGTGACAAGGAGTTCGACGCGGAGGACGAGTCCGTCCTGTCGACGCTGGCGGTGGCCGCCGGAGTGGCCATCGAGAATGCGCGGCTGTACGAGGAGACCAGGCTCCGCGAACGCTGGCAGCGGGCCAGCGGGGAGGTCACGAGCATGCTCCTGACCGGCGCGCCCAGCGCGGAAGTGCTGGAACTCATCGTCGACGAGGCCCGGAAGATCGTCTCCGCGGACATGGGGGTGATCGCCGAGCGGGTACCGGGAGAGGAGGCACTGCGGCCGGCGCTGGCGGTCGGCCTCGGCGCGGAGGAACTCGGCGGCCTGGTGATGTCCGCGCGGGAGGGTTTCCTGGGAGCCGCACTGAGCACGGCGGAGCCGGTGGTCAGCACCGACATCGGGCACGATGCCCGCACGGGTGAGGGGGAAAGCCAGTGGGCCGGGCTCGGGCCCGTGGTCGCGGTGCCCCTCGGCACCAGCGGCAAGGCGCGTGGTGTGCTCCTGCTGGGCCGGGTGCCCGGCGGCAGGCCGTTCGGCGACGCGGACACCGGACCGCTGCTCGGCTTCGCCGATCAGGCGGCCTTGGCGCTGGAACTGGCCGAACGGCGCCGGGACGCGGAACAGATCACGCTGCTCCAGGACCGGGACCGCATCGCCCGCGACCTGCACGACCTTGCCATCCAGCGGCTCTTCGCGGCCGGCATGACCCTGCAGAGTGCGCAGCCCTTCATGGAGCATCCCGAGGGTATGGAACGCCTGACACGGACCGTCGACGACCTCGACGACACCATCAAGATCATTCGTTCCACGATTTTCGGCCTCCGCGCGCACGGATCGGGAACGAGGGAGCGGAGCGGCCTGCGCGGACGGGTCTGCGAGGCAGTGAAGGCCTCGACCACGTCGTTCGGGTTCCCGCCTGCGCTGCGGATCGAGGGACTCGTCGAGACCGATGTTCCCGGCGAGATCGCGGATCATGCGGTCGCGGTGCTGGGCGAGGCGCTGAGCAACGCCGCCCGGCACTCCGGAGCACAAGCCGTGGACGTCCGACTCCAGTGCACCGGCGGTGAGTTGACGCTCACCGTGACGGACGATGGCTGCGGGGTGCCCGGTGACGTCGAACGCAGCGGTCTGAAGAACCTGGAGGAGCGTGCCGTCACCCTCGGCGGCACGCTGACGCTCGGTGAACGGCCGCAGGGGGGCGGGACACGGCTCGTGTGGCGCGTTCCCGTGAGCCCGGACGGAGCCGCGGCCGGACGCTGACCGGCGAAGCCTGTGGCCATGGCCGCAGTCCGGGGCCGGGAGGACTCATCGCGTCGGGTGGTCGGTGACGTCGGAGTGTTCGAGATGGCTGGCCAGTACGGCAGCCTGGACGCGGCGCTGGACGCCCAGTTTGGCCAGCAACCGGGAGATGTGGTTCTTCACCGTCTTTTCAGACAAGTAGAGCCTCTTGCCGATCTCCCGGTTGGTGAGTCCGTCACCGATCAACGCGAGGATGTCCCGCTCGCGGGGCGACAGACTGGCGAGCTCGGGCGCCAGGGCCGGTGCCTCGGCGGGGTCCGCGCGCAGGGAGCGCATCAGCCGGGCGGTGGTCGTGGGGTCCAGCATCGACTGACCGGAAGCGACCGTGCGTACCGCCGAGACCAGGTCGGAGCCCTTGATCTGTTTGAGCACATAGCCCGAGGCTCCGGCCATGATCGCGTCGAGCAGCGCTTCCTCGTCGTCGAAAGAAGTCAGCATCAGACAGGACAGCTCCGGCATCTGGCTGCGCAGCTCCCGGCAGACGCTGATTCCGTCACCGTCCGGCAGGCGGACGTCGAGGACGGCCACATGCGGACGCAGCGCAGGGCCGCGCACCAGTGCGTGCTCGACGCTGTCGGCGTCGCCGACCACCGAGATGTCCGGCTCGGCGTCCAGGAGGTCCGTCAGACCGCGGCGTACGACCTCGTGGTCGTCCAGCAGGAAGACCCGGATGGGGTTCTGTTCCGAAAAGGTACGCGCCTCGGCCATGACGACCCCTTGTTCACTGGTGGACGGCGGACCACGAGCTGTATGTGACAACGATCATCACCCTGCGGGAGCGGATGCACCAGGGCCGACCGGCCCCACCGCAGCGCAGTTGTCCGTTGTTCCATCAGCTGCACGATCTCCTTGAAGGTGGCTCCACGGCCGACGGCTGCGACGTTGTGGGTCATCACCTCGCTCACGATGTGCGGGCTTTCATGCACAGTGACTCCCTGGCGGATACCGAAGCGGTCAGCGCGCGCTTCCGCTGCCGTAAGGTGCGTAAAGGTCCAGCAGCCGGGTCCTGGCCGTCCGCAGCCGGCGGGCGACGATGTCTCCCACCCACTGGGCCACTGCCATTCCCAGCGCGGGATCGGCCTGGCACATGGCCCGTACCACGTCGGCATCGAACTCGTACGCGCGCACCGTGCTTGTGGCCTCGGCGCCAAGGTGCCAGGTGTGCGGTCCGAACAGCCAGGACCAGCCGATGAGTTCGTTGTGCCCGAGGGTCTCGATGACGGCCGCGCGGCGGCCGGGCACATGGATGTCGAGGACCACCGTGCCGGTGCGGATGACCCAGAACCGGTCCGCGTGCCGTCCCTCCTCGAACAGGCGGGTTCCCTGAGCGAACGACACCTCCCGCGCGATGCCCATCAGCCGCTCGCTCTGCTCGGCGGGCAACGCTCGCAGCATGCTGAAAGTGGGGGAAGCGTTCATGATCCTGACCTCTTCCGGGGAGCGTGATCCTGCCAACTCAAATCTCGCCCCGGCACCCCGCCTTCACCATGGGCCACCCGGCCCCGAGGCCGGGCCGCATGGCATCGGTCGGAGCTGAGGTCGATCCGGTCCCCGCGCCCTTGCGGGAGGGATGCCGCCCGTGCCGTGGCCGCTGGGACAGCCTTGGGCCGAAGGACCCTCGGAAGGGCCTGCCCGGCCCCTGCAATCCTGCTCTCCCCGGCACCAGGCTCGATGGGAGAGGAATCCACGAGCATGTATTCAGGAGGTGCGGATCATGCTTCGACACGTTGCCGCGGGGTTCGACGGTTCGCCCGAAAGCCTGGCCGCCGCCCATTGGGCGGCCCGGGAAGCCATACGCCGTGGCACGGCGCTGCGCCTGGTGCACGCATGGCAGCCGCGGCCGGCCCCGTCGGTGCCCGCGGACATGTCCCAGAGTTCGTGGGCCGAGGACATGCCGGCGCGGGCAGCGGCCAGCCTGCGCGCCGCGCACTCCGGGCTGCAGGTCATCGTTCAGTCCGTGGCCGACTCGCCGGTGGAGGCCCTTCTGGCGGTGGCCGAGCAGTGCGATCTGCTGGTTCTCGGCTCCCGCGGACTTGGCGGCCTCGCGGGGTTCCTGACGGGGTCGGTGTCGCAACGGATCGTCGCCAGGACACCGCATCCCGTGGTGCTGGTCCGGGCGGGAGAGTGCGCCGCCGACGAGCACCTCTCGGCGGTGGACGGTATTTCCCCCGAGGAGATACCCGAGACCCCCTATCGCGACGTCGTTCTCGGCCTCGGCGCCGACCGGCCCTGTGACGAACTGATCGAGTTCGCCTTCGACGCCGCCCGACGCCGTGGCGCCCCGCTGCGGGTGATCCACGCCTTCAGCGCCCCGTCGGCCTTCGCGGCGGTGGACAGCCTCGCCCCGGTGAACGGCCGGGAGCTGCTCGCCGAGCGTGAACACGCCGTGATCGCGACGCTGCGTCCCTGGTGCGAGAAGTTCCCCGAGGTCGCCGTCGCCGAGGCCGTCACCGAAGGTCGTGCCGCCAGTCAGCTGGTACGTGCCTCGACCGGCGCGGCCCTCGTCGTGGTGGGACGCCGGGTACGAGAAGCCCGGCTCGGCACCCATGTCGGCCCGGTCGCACACGCCGTGCTGCACCACGCACCCTGCCCCGTTGCCGTCGTCCCGCACGTCTGAACAGTCCCACGCGGCCGTGGTGGCGCGCGGCAGGGGCAAGGTGTGTGGATGCGGTGCCGAGGAGCTGGCGGTGGACGTCGAGACACGGACGCTCACCGCACCCGACCGGACCGTGCTCGCCGAAGGCACGGTGATCGCCGTGGACGGCACGGCGGGCACGGTCCACCTCGGGTCTCTGCCGCTCACCACCTCGCCGGTGGGCCGCTTCCTGGACACCGGAGAACGCGACGTGGCACTGACCGGGGCTGTGGCCCGTACCCTCGAACACGCCGACCCCACACGGCGCTTGGGGGTGCGCGCCAAGGCCTACACCCCCTAGGACCTGTCCTACCGATCATGCCGCAGACGCGGGGTGTGGTGCGCCCCGCTCACCGGCGCTTCGCAGGCACCGCTGCTTTCCTGCGACTTGATCGGCCGGACAGGTCCTCGCCCGACGGGGCGACTCCGCCACGTCGGCTCCACCTGGACGGTTGGACCATGGCAGAGGCCAACCGCTCCGGGTCATGTGGCCTTGCGTCCCCACTGAGCTCCGAGCTGGTCCCACTCACGACCCCATTGGGCGTAGCGGCGCTGATCGAGCCGCCATTGCGCGACGCGGCCGACGGCGAACGCGAGGCCGGCGAAGGCGGCTGCGGCCCCCGCGCCGAGCGTGCCCGCCTCGAGGGCCGCCGCCGAGGCGGTCGGCGGCTCCGTGGTGGGGCGGCCCTCGCTGTTCAGCCAGATGACGACCTTCGCTCCGGCCCGATGTCCGGAGTCCACCAGGGCTCGGCCGGTATGGGTGGAGCCGTCCGACGTCGTCCAGCGGGCCATCGCGCTGACCTGGTCGTGGATCGCGCCCTCGGCCGTCGGCGCCATCCGTGCCGTGTCATCGAGCAGGACGGCTGGGACAGCGCGCCGCTCGTTGCGTAGCTGCCGGAAGGACTCGTCGGCGGCCTGGGCTGCCATCACGCCGACCAGGGTGCCCCCCAACGCGATGACGGTCCAGACGACCAGAATGATCCAGGCCTCGACGAGGTCGTCGTGCCGTCGCAACGGATTCCTCCGCCACCGCCACAACAACTGCCTCGCACACTTCATCCTGCGCATCGCACCGCACCTCCTCGTCATCGAGGACAGCAACGTGTCATTTCGGGAGTGAGTGACGGCAGGAGCCGACTGGACGGCAATACCGGGCCGTCCGGCGCCGCCACTCGCGCGGCAATGGGGAGCAATGGGGACCGACCGGCCCATGCGAACAGCATCCGCCACGGTCAGGCTGGACATACATGGTCACTCCGCGCGCGAGGAGGGCCGCGTCAGCGGTACCTGAGCACAGCCGTACCCCATTATTCCGGGCGGAGCGGAGCGGCGCCTTGCAGGAGGCCGATTGCTCATCCTCGTCCCTCACGACAAGCATCGGTCAGGCCCAGGAAGGGATCGTCATGAAGGCACTCGTATTCCACGGCTCCGGAAAGGCCGCATGGGAGGACGCCGCCGACCCCGGCATCCAGGACGCCACCGACGCGATCGTCCGCGTCGACGCGGTCACCATCTGCGGAACCGACCTGCACATCCTCAAGGGCGATGTCCCGGAGGTACGCCCAGGCACCGTGCTCGGGCACGAAGCCGTCGGGGAGATCGTCGAGGTGGGCAGCGACGTCCGCACGGTCCGCCCCGGCGATCGTGTCCTGGTCTCGTGCATCACGGCGTGCGGCCGTTGCCGGTTCTGCCGCGAAGGCACCTACGGGCAGTGCCGCGACGGCGGGGGCTGGATCCTCGGCCACCTGATCGACGGCACGCAGGCCGAGTACGTGCGCGTGCCGCACGCCGACCTGTCCACGCATCCGCTGCCCGGCGCGTTGGAGAGCAAGGACGCCGTGCTGCTCGCCGACATCTTCCCCACCGCCTACGAGGTGGGTGTGCTGAACGGGCACGTACGGCCCGGAGACACCGTCGTCGTGGTCGGTGCAGGGCCCATCGGGCTCGCCGCGATCGCCACGGCACGGCTCTACACCCCGGAGAAGATCATCGCCGTGGACCTCGCCCCGGCCCGGCTGGACGCCGCCAAACACCTCGGCGCCGACGGCGTGGCACTGGCCGGAGAGGAGGCCGAGGAATTGGCTGCCGACCTCACGCAGGGCCTCGGAGCCGACGTGGTCATCGAAGCCGTCGGGGTGCCGGAGAGCTTCGAGATGTGTACGCGCATGGTGCGGCCCGGCGGGCACGTGGCCAATGTCGGCGTACACGGCAAACCGGCGACACTCCACCTCGAAGACCTGTGGATCAAGAACGTGACGATCACCACCGGTCTGGTCGACACGCACTCCACTCCGACCCTGCTGCGCATGTTGGCCGCCGGCCACCTGACCACGTCGTCCATGGTCACCCACACCTTCCCGCTGGACGCCATGGAGGAGGCGTACGACATCTTCTCGAGGGCCGCCGACACCGGCGCGCTCAAGGTCGTCCTCGGTGTGCCGCAGCACGATGCCCTTACGGTCAGGACGCCCACAGCGAGTCCCGGACGGTGAGCCCGACCTGAGTGTCACCCGTCGCCGCGTGGGCATACGCAGCCGAGGCCGTGCCCGTCGGCATCGGCCGGAGTGGCGAGCCGATCGCCCTGCCGCCAGGCTGATGGCAGACGTACCGGTACGCAGGACGGGCAGACGCACAAGGGGACTGGATCCACATGCAGATCGACCTGGCGGGACGCACCGCCCTGGTGACGGGCTCGACGCAGGGCATCGGCGCGGCGATCGCCGCCGGACTCGCGCGCTCCGGCGCCCGTGTAGGGGTGAACGGCCGGGACGAGCAGCGGGTCGCGGAGGGCGTGGCGCGACTGGCGGAGGAGGTGCCTGGTGCCTCCTTTGTGCCCGTGGCCGCCGACGTGGCGAACGAGGAGGGCGCTCAGCGCGTCCTGAGGGCGCTGCCGGAGGTGGACATCCTCGTCAACAACCTCGGCATCTTCGGCTCCGCCGACCCGCTGGAGATCAGCGACGAGGAGTGGCGGCGCTATTTCGAGGTGAACGTGCTGGCCGCGGTACGGCTGACCCGCATGTACCTGCCGGGCATGACGGAGCGCGGCTGGGGCCGGATCCAGTACATCGCCAGCGACTCGGCGGTCGTCATCCCAGCCGAGATGATCCACTACGGCATGTCCAAGACCGCGCTCCTCGCGGTCGGCCGCGGCTTCGCGAAGCAGGCGGCGGGCACGGGGGTGACGGTCAACTCGGTCATCGCCGGCCCCACCCACACCGGCGGCGTCGAGGACTTCGTCTACGAACTCGTCGACCGCGACCTGCCCTGGGACGAGGCCCAGCGCGAATTCATGCGGAAGTACCGGCCGCAGTCCCTCCTGCAACGGCTGATCGATCCTGAGGAGATCGCCCACATGGTCGTCTACCTCAGCTCCGACCAGGCTTCGGCCACGACGGGCGGAGCCCTGCGGGTCGACGGGGGATACGTCGACTCGATCCTGCCCTGACGACGCGGGGTCGACGGCCGGCGCACATGGCCTGGGAAAGGACTGTGCAACCTTCCGATGACCTTGGTCGTCATTCGCCCGCGGACTGCCCTCCGACCTCGAAGCCGTGATCGCCGGACTCACCCTGCACCGGAGTTCGGGAGGTACCGCGAGGGCGCCGTCACACGCGTGAAGGGCGACCGGTAGCGACCCCGGTGAGGACGCGATGCGGCGACCAGGAAGAGTGTACGATCGTACCTTCATGAGTGTACGATCGTACGCATGCCGATGGATTACTTCGCTGACGACCCGCGCACGAACCTGCAGCGCATGCTCGCGGGTGACTTGTACATCGCCGATGACCCGGAGATCGCCCGGCGACAGCAGCGCGCCATGAAACTGGCCTTCCGCTACCAGGCCGCCTACATCGAGGACGCCGACGGGGCCAGGCCGATCCTGTCCGACCTGCTCGGCTCGGTGGGCGAGGGCGTCGACGTGCGGCCGCCGCTGTACGTCGACTACGGCACCAACATCACCATCGGGGCACGCACCTTCGTCAACTACAACCTCACCGCGCTGGACGTCGCACGGATCACCATCGGCGAGGACTGCCAGATCGGCCCGAACGTCCAACTCCTTACTCCTACCCACCCCGTAGAGCCGGAGCCCCGGCGCGACAAGCTCGAAGCCGCGCGCCCCATCACCATCGGGGACAATGTCTGGCTCGGCGGCGGGGCCATCGTGTGCCCCGGAGTGACCATCGGCGACAACGCCGTCATCGGCGCCGGGGCAGTGGTCACCAAGGACGTGCCTGCCAATGTCGTCGCCGTCGGCAACCCCGCCCGCCCTGTGCGCAAGTTCTAGCGGCACCCTCTCATGGCCACCGGACACACCGACCCGCAGCGGCGCGAACGGATCCTCGCCGCCACGCTCGATCTGATCGTCGACGACGGAGTCGCGGGCGTTTCTCACCGCAAGATCGCCACCCGCGCCGACGTGCCCCTCGGCTCGATGACCTACCACTTCACCGGCATCGACGATGTGCTACGCCAAGCCTTCACACGCTTCGCCGATCACATCGTGGCTGTCTTCGAGGAACACCTCAGCCGAGCACGCGGCCCCGAGCAGGCCGGCGAAGCCGTCACCGACCTCGTTCACGCTCTCTCCGACGGGCCTCGCCGCGATCTCATCCTCTCCCAGGAGCTCTACACCCTCGCCGCTCGCCACCCGGAATACCGGGAGCTGACCCAACAGTGGATGCAGCGCAGCCGTCACCTGCTGGAACAGCACTTCGACGCCGACACGGCCCGCCAACTGGACGCATTGATTGAGGGGTTGACCCTGCACCGTGCCCTTGACGCCTCGCCTCACCACCGAGAACTGACGAGACAGGCCGTCGCCCGCATCACCGCCGCATAGCAAACACCCTCCCCAAGCAGCCCGTGGGGTGCGGGCCTGACACCGCACCCCACGGGCCTTTACGGCGAACAGGGCGACGAGCGGGCGGCGCAGGTCGCCGGTGAACGCCTGGCGGATGTCGCCGAACAACCGCTGACCGGGACAAGCCCCCGGCGGAGGCGATGCCGTCCATCGCCGTGCGCCGTGCGCCGTACCTGGGCAGGCGGTCGTAGGCGGCGTCGAGGACCTCGTCGAGCCGGTCCGTGGCCCTCGCTCAGGCCGGATTCTTCGCTCAGGCCAGCTTCTTCAGCAACTCGGCGGCGAGCGGGGCCGAGGACGCCGGGTTCTGACCGGTCACCAGATTGCGGTCGACGACCACCTTGGGGGCCCAGGGCTCGCCCTCCTGGAAGTCGACGCCCGCCTCGACGAGCCGGTCCTGGAGCAGCCACTTCGCCTGGTCGGCGAGACCGGCCTGCGTCTCCTCGGTGTTGGTGAACCCCGAGACCCGGTAGCCCGCGAAGGCGTTGGTGCCGTCGTCCTTCGTCGCGGCGAGCAGCGCGGCCGGGCCGTGGCACACCACGCCGAGCGGCTTGCCCGACTCCAGCGCGAGGGTGAGCAGGCGGCCGGAGTCGGCGTTGACCGCGAGATCCTCCATCGGGCCGTGGCCGCCGGGGTAGAAAACGGCCGCGTAGTCGTCGAGGTCCACCTCCTCCAGCTTGATCGGCTGCCGCAGCTCGGTGATCGACGCGAGGACGTTCGCGATCCGGTCGGCGCCTTCCTGCCCGCCGTTGAACTCGGGGGCAAGGCTCCCCTTGTCCACAGTCGGTACGACGCCGCCCGGAGTGGCGACGACGACCTCGTGGCCCGCGGCCTTGAAGGCCTCGTACGGGGCGACGGCCTCCTCGGCCCAGAAGCCGGTCGGGTGCCGGGTGCCGTCGGCGAGCGTCCAGTGGTCGACGCCGGTCAGCACGAAAAGGATCTTCGACATGGTGCGGTTCTCCGGGGGTGCGGGCCCTGACGGACCTGTGAGGTTTTCCGGTCGTACGCCCTGACACTCCGGACTCGGATCGTCGGGGCGGTGATGTCCTCGACGCTATGCGGGTCGGGCATAGGTGACCAATAGGGAACCCCTTGGCAGGCATAGGAGATCCAATGGCGCCTCGGGAATACACGGGCCGCGCCGGAACTCCGGAACTATCGCGGCACGGAGGCGCGCTGCTCCAGGATGCGCAGGGCCCCTTCGGCCCAGCGGATGCTCTCCCGCTCGAAGGCGCGTCCTCGCATCAGGGTGAGATACGGGCCGACGCGCTCGGTGTCGGTCAGGTACTCGTCCTCGGTGCGCCCGTCGAGGAGCCGGGCACGGATCCGGTCGTAGTGGGCCAGCTTGTCGTGAGCCCACTCCAGTTGCTCGGTGATCGCCGCCCGTACTGCCTGGTCGTCCCCGTCGTCGACGGCGTAGACCTTCACCATCAACTCGTCGCGGATGGCCGTGGGCTTCGACGGCTCGGCCGTGAAATCGCGCAGAGCGCCGCGGCCCGCCTCGGTCAGGGAGAACACCCGCTTGTTCGGCCGGCGCTCCTGCCGCACGAGCCGGGCCTCGATGAGCCCATCGGACTCCATCCGGTCGAGCTCGCGGTACAGCTGCTGCGGGGTCGCCATCCAGAAGTTGGCCACCGAGGCGTCGAAGCCCTTGGCCAGGTCGTACCCCGACGCCTCGCCCTCCAGAAGCGCGGCCAGGACCGCGTTGCGCAATGCCATGGCCCCAGGCTAGACGCCAGGCATCCCTGCGACTAATCTCATCCGCACCTAGTCAATTAGTTGAGTACTGCGACCTATGAGAGGTGGGCGTGATGCACTCGTTCCGCAAGGCCGTGGAAGCCGGAGACTTCGCCGCGATCGAGGACATGCTGGCCGACGATGTCGTGTTCACCAGCCCCGTCGCCTTCAAGCCCTACCCGGGCAAGGCGATCACCGCGGCCATCCTGCGCGGCGTCTCCCGCGTCTTCACCGACTTCCGCTACGTACGGGAGATCGTCGGTGTCGACGGTCACGACCACGCGCTGGTCTTCGAGGCGAAGGTGGGCGACAAGGAGATCAGCGGCTGCGACTTCCTGCACTTCGGTGAGGACGGCAGGATCGACGAATTCATGGTCATGGTCCGCCCGCTGTCGGCGGCGCAGGCGCTCTCCGAGGCGATGGGGGCACAGTTCGAGCGAATCTCCCGCGAGGCGGCAGAAGCGGCAGAAGCGTCCGGGGCGTGAGTGGCGTCCCTGCGACTCTCCACGGCTGACGCGATGGCGTCGGCCCGACGGCGCCCGTGGTCATCTGCGCCCGGGTAATCCGGCGCCCCGAGGGGCCGCTTTACTCCGTGGCGGTCGGCGGCGGCACGTCGACCCGCCAGAACGCCGACTCCGGCGGCGTCGACCGGGCAATCGCCGTCGCGGCGCCGAACGGGGCGCCATCTGTCTGGGCCCCGGTGAAGGCTTGCGCGAGCGGGTGCGCGACACCCCGAAGACGGTCTCCGTCCGCACCGCCATTCCCAATTTCTGCAACACGTTCTACGGTGTGCGCCGTCAGGTCCGGCCTTGGGGAGCCAGGAGGCGTCGTGCATCTCGAATACACGCCAGAGCAGCAGCGGCTGCGCACCGAACTTCGTGCCTACTTCGCCGAGTTGGTGCCGGATCACGCCCGCGCCCACGCCCGGCACGGCGACCCGGCGGCGCAGAAGCGCTTCTACCGGGACACCATCCGCAGGCTCGGCTCCGACGGCTGGCTCGGCGTGGGCTGGCCGAAGGAGTACGGCGGGCGCGGGCTGACCCCGATGGAACAGTTCATCTTCTTCGACGAGGCCGCCCAGGCGGGCATACCGCTGCCTCTCATGGCGCTGAACACGGTGGGCCCGACGATCATGCAGTTCGGCACCGAGGAGCAGAAGGGATATTTCCTGCCCAGGGTCCTCTCCGGCGAGATCGACTTCGCCATCGGCTACAGCGAGCCCGACGCGGGCACGGACCTGGCCGCGCTCAGGACCAAGGCGGTCAGGGACGGTGACGAGGCCACCGGCCACTACACGGTCAACGGGCAGAAGATCTGGACGACCAACGGCGACACCGCCGACTGGGTGTGGCTCGCCGTCCGCACCGCCCCGGACGCCCCGCCCCACAAGGGCATCACCATGCTCCTCGTGCCGACCTCCGACCCCGGCTACTCCTGCACCCTCATCAACACCCTCGCCTCGCACGACACCACCGCGAGCTACTACGAGAACATCCGTGTCCCCGTCTCCCGCCGGGTCGGCGAGGAGAACAAGGGCTGGCGGCTGATCACCAACCAGCTCAACCACGAACGCGTCACGCTCGCCGCCCACGGCACCATGGCGATCCGCGCCCTGCACGATGTCCAACGCTGGGCAATGGAGACCAAGCTCGCCGACGGCCGCCGGGTGATCGACCTTCCCTGGGTGCGCCGCCGCCTCGCCCAGACCCACACCAGGCTCGACGCCATGAAACTCCTCAACTGGCAGATGGTGAACGCCGTCCAGGAAGGCACCCTCACCCCGCAGGACGCCTCCGCCGTCAAGGTGTACGGCTCCGAGGCGCGCCGTGACGCGTACGCCTGGCTCATGGAGATCGTCGCCGTGCCGAGTGTCCTCAAGGAAGGCTCGGCGGGCGCGGTCCTGCACGGTGAGCTGGAACGCGGCTACCGCTCGGCGGTGATCTTCACCTTCGGTGGCGGGAACAACGAGATCCAGCGGGAGATCATCTCGTGGATCGGGCTGGGGATGCCGCGGGTACGGCGTTAGCCTGCTGTGGTCGGGTAGCCGGAGCCCATTGCTGGACCGCGGCCCCCTCGCAACCGTGCCTGCACCTCGCAGCGCACACGGCTCAAGCAAGCCCCGAGGGCTTCGCAGGTCGATACAGGGGTGCGGTCCGTTGGTCATCGCCAGCATGGTGTTGTTGGTGGTATTCGGCGTGAACGAGGCGGAGGTTGATCCCCTCGCGTGGGCTGTCCGGTTCGTATTCGGCTCCGGTGATCAAGGCCTGGGGGATCGCGGAACTCCGCCGCGCGCTCCAACAGCTGGGGACAGCTGCGCTACGCGGATCCCCTGATCACCAGATCCGTCGGCAGGATGAGGGGCGTCGGCTCCTCGCCGCCCAGCACACGCACCAGCATGCGGGTCATCTCGCGGCCGAGGGCCACGATGGGCTGGTGGATCGTCGTCAGGGCCGGCTGGGTGTGCCGGGCCGTGAGGACGTCGTTGAACCCGACGACCGCGACGTCCTCGGGGACGGCGTGGCCGCGCTCGCGCAGGACGCGCAGGGCGCCGGCGGCCATGGCGTCCGAGGCGACGAACACCGCGTCCAGGTCCGGATGTTCGTCGAGGAGGCGGGCAGTCGCCGCGGCGCCGCCCGCCTCGCTGAAGTCGGCGTGGGCCACGCGGTGGTCCTTCAAGCCGGCCAGGGCGACCGCCTCGCGGAAGCCCAGATAGCGGGAGACGCCCGCGTGCATGTCGAGCGGGCCGGTGACGGTGCCGATGGCGCGGCGGCCCGTCGAGACCAGGTACTCCACGGCCTGGCGGGCCCCGCCCCGGTTGTCGGCGTCCACGTACCAGCGCGGGGCCCGGTCCAGCGGGCGGCCTCCGTGTACGACGGGGACGCCCCCTGCCTCGGCCACCTTCGCCAGCGGATCGTTCTCGCGCAAAGCCAGCAGCATGACGCCGTCCGCACCCCGGGACTGGAGGATGCGGGCCAGCCGGGCCCGGCCCCGCTCGGAGGCGGCCAGGACCAGCAGCAGTTCCAGGTCCGTCTCCTCGATGACCGCGTTGACACCGGTGATCACCTCCGCGAAGAAGAGGTTGGCGAACAGGGCGGGGTCGTCGCTGGAGATCGCCAGCACCACGGCGCCGCGGCGCTGCGACGCAAGCGAGCGGGCCGCCACGTTGGGCACATAGCCCAGCTCCGCCACGGCGCTCTCCACTGCCTGCCGCGCCTTCGTGCTGACGTGCCGGCGGTTGTTGATCACACGCGAGACGGTTCCGATGGACACCCCGGCGCGCAGTGCCACCTCGTCGAGCGTCGGCGGCCGTCTGGTCATGTGGGGCTGCTCCTGTTCGTACGGACGGGGTGGCGAGTAGCAGCACTGTAAGCGCCAACCGCTTCACAGGCCGCTTCGGCGGATGACCTCGGCGTACCAGCGGGCGCTGTCCTTGGGCGTGCGGCGCTGGGTCGCGTAGTCGACGTGCACGATGCCGAAGCGGGGAGCGTAGCCGAACGACCACTCGAAGTTGTCCAGCAGCGACCAGACGAAGTAGCCCTGCAGCGGCACGCCGCGGCTGATCGCCTGTGCGCAGGAGCGGAGATGGCCGTCCAGGTAGGCGATCCGGTCCGCGTCGTGCACCTCGTCGTGCTGCACCACGTCGTCGAAGGCGGCACCGTTCTCCGTGATGTACAGGGGTACGGCCGGGTAGTCGTCCTTGAGGCGCAGGAGGAGCTCCAGGAGTCCCCTCTCGTCGATTTCCCAGCCCATCGCGGTCCTCGGACGGCCTCCGTCGGCGATACGGACCGATGGCGAGCCCACATAGGCGGATTCGGCCGGCGTCGAGCTGTCGGCGACCAGCATCGGCGCGTAGTAGTTGACGCCGAGGTAGTCCAGCGGAGCCCCGATCTTCTTCAGGTCGCCGTCGTGGAGGTGGCCGAAGTCGGTGACCCCGTGGAGGTCGTCGAGTACGTCGTCGGGGTAGGCGGCGCGCAGCAGCGGGTCGAGGAAGAGGCGGTTCTGCATGCCGTCGATGCGGCGGGCCGCGTCCAGGTCGGCGGGCGTGTCGTGGCGCGGGGAGACGTGGGTGAGGTTGAGCGTGATGCCGATGTGGGCGTCGCCCCGCATCGCCTCCGCCGCCAGGCCGTGCCCGAGCAGCAGGTGGTGGGCGGCGAGTACGGCGGCCGCGGGTTCACGGCGGCCGGGGGCGTGGCGGCCCGTGGCGTAGCCGAGGAAGGCCGAGCACCACGGCTCGTTGAGGGTGGTCCAGTGGGTGATGCGGTCGCCCAGCGCCTCGTGGACGAGGGCGGCGTACTCGGCGAACCGCTCGGCGGTGTCCCGGGCGGGCCAGCCGCCGCGGTCCTCGAGCGGCTGGGGCAGGTCCCAGTGATAGAGGGTGGGCCAGGGCTGGATGCCGTGGTCGAGGAGGGTGTCGGTCAGGCGGCGGTAGAAGTCGAGGCCGCGCTGGTTGACCGGGCCCGAGCCGGTGGGCTGGATCCGGGGCCAGGCGAGGGAGAAGCGGTAGGCGCGCAGGCCGAGTCCGGCCATCAGTGCGACGTCCTCGGGGAAGCGGTGGTAGTGGTCGGCCGCGACGGCTCCGGTGTCGCCGCCCTGGATGGCGCCCGGGGCGGCCGCGAAGGTGTCCCAGATGGAGGGGCCCCGGCCGGCCTCGGTGACCGCGCCCTCGATCTGGTAGCTCGAGGTGGCGGCGCCCCACAGGAAGTCGGGATCGAACGTGCTCACTGAGTTGAACCTCCACCTGCGGGCATTCCGAGAGCGATAACAATCGGAATGCTCTCGTCCATGATTCGTACATCACTGCTGAGCTGGATTGACGCCGCAGCTCGGCCGGTATCTACGCGATGCTTCCGGGAAAAACTGGAAGCGCTTACAGTCGCAGCCTAGGAGCGTCATGTTCAGTCTGTGAAGGGTTCGGACGCAGAAAAGACTCTTGTGCTTGAAGGCTTGACAGCATCGGCGCCGCCGCCGAACATCTGGCACTGACGCCGCACCGAGCCGGGACCCTGCCACCGAGAAGGGCCCGGTATGTTCCACAAGACCAGATGGGGCGCGGTCTTCCTCGCGCCCGTCCTGACCGTCGCTCTGGCTGCGACGCCCGCGCACGCCGCGGAATACGAACGGGTGCTCAACGGCACGTTCGACAGCGTGAAGAGCCCCTGGTGGAGCAGCGCCAACACGCCGTCCGCCATCAATCTGGGTCGGCTGTGCGCCGATGTCCCCGCGGGGACCGTCAACGCATGGGACTCCATGATCGGCCAGAACGACATCCCGCTGGAGGCCGGACAGCCGTACACGCTGCGCTTCACCGCCTCCGCCACCCGGGACGTGTCCATCCGCGCAGTGCTGCAGCTGCCCGCCGCTCCGTACACGACAACCTTGAACAAGGCCGCCGCCGTCACCACCACGCCCAAGCCCTTCCAGTTCACCGGCACCTCCACGACCGCCGGCCTGCACGCCCAGCTGTCCTTCCAACAGGGCGGCGCCACCGAGCCGTTCACCCTGTGCCTCGACGACGTCTCCCTCACCGGCGGTGCGATACCACCCGGCGGCGGGCGCGACTTCGGTTCCCCTGTGCGGACGAACCAGTACGGCTACGCCGTCCACGGCCCCAAGAGGGCGTCCATCGTCGACGCCTCGGCGACGCCCGTGGAATGGCGCCTGCTCGACTCCTCGGGTGCGGTCGTCAAGAACGGATTCACCCGCGTCCAGGGCACGGACACCGCGTCCGGTGACCATGTGCACATCGCCGACTTCAGCTCGGTCCGTACGGCCGGTACGGGATACACGCTCGCGGTCGACGGGGCCACCAGCTATCCGTTCGCCATCGCGGACAACCCCTACAAAGTCCTGCGCAAGGACGCACTCGACTACTTCTACGCCGTCCGCAGCGGCACGCCCATCGAGGCCCAGTACGCCGGCGACGCCTACGCCCGGCCCGCCGGACACATCGGCGTGGCACCCAACAAGGGCGACACGGACGTGCCCTGCCTGCCCGGCACCTGCGACTACTCGCTGGATGTCCAGGGCGGTTGGTACGACGCGGGTGATCAGGGCAAGTACGTCGTCAACGGTGCGCTCGCCGCCTGGCAGTTGATGGATTCCTACGAACGCTCCCGCGGCCAGGGCGACACCGCGGGGCTGCGTGACGGACTGCTGAGCATCCCGGAGAACGACAACCGCGTCCCGGACGTACTCGACGAGTCCCGCTGGGAGACGGAGTTCCTGCTGAGCATGCAGGTGCCCGCGGGTGAGCCGCTGGCCGGCATGGTCCATCACAAGGTCCACGACCTGGCCTGGACCGCCCTGCCCACCCAGCCCGACCGGGATTCCCAGCCCCGCTACCTGCACGCGCCGTCCACGGCCGCCACCCTCAACCTCGCCGCCGCGGGCGCCCAGTGCGCCCGGGTGTGGGCCCGCTACGACGCGGCTTTCGCCCACAGGTGCCTGACCGCGGCCAAGACCGCCTGGAAGGCCGCGCTCGCCCATCCCGACGTGTACGCCCCGAGCAGTGACAACGTCGGCGGGGGAGCGTATGCCGACACGGACGCGGCCGACGAGTTCTCCTGGGCCGCCACCGAGCTCTACGCCACCACGCACGACCGTGCCTACCTGTCCCGCATCGATACGGAGATCACCTCGGCCGGATTCTCCTGGCGGGACACCGGCGCGCTGGCCGACCTCACCGTCGTCCGGCTGCCGAGCCGCTTCCCCGCCCACATGGTCGCCTCCGCGCGCAAGCGGGTCCTCGCCGTCGCCGACGGGTTCGTACGGGACGAGCGGTCGCAGGGCTACCCGAACCCCAACCTGCCCGCCGACGGCGCCTACGTCTGGGGCTCCAACAGCGTCACCGCGAACAACGCCGTGGTCATCGCGACCGCGTACGACATCACCCACCGGAAGGTCTACGGCAGTGCCGTGCTGGAGTCGCTGGACTACCTCCTCGGCCGCAACGCGCTGAACCAGTCCTTCATCACCGGATACGGCACCCAGTCCAGCCACAACCAGCACAACCGCATCTGGGCCCACCAGATCGACCCCAAGCTGCCCAGCCCCCCGCCCGGTTCGCTGGCCGGTGGCCCCGACTCCGCCCTCCAGGATCCGGTCGCGCAGCAGAACCTGGTCGGCTGCGCCCCTGCCACCTGCTACATCGACGACATCTACTCGTACTCGACCAACGAGATCGCGATCAACTGGAACTCCGCACTCGCCTGGGTGGCGACCTTCGCCGCCGACACCGCGCACTGAACCCACCGCCGTGGCCCCGCCCGCGCCGGTCGAGCGCGGGCGGGAGCCGAGCCGAGGGGCCCGCGGCAGCCCCGCCCCCAGAGAAAAGGGACGCACCATGCGCTGGAACGCCCTGCTCAAAACTGCCTTGCTCAGAACTGTTCTGATCGGCCTGCTCGCCCTACCGCTGCCGCTCGTGGCGGCCGGTTCGGCAGCAGCCGCCAGCCCGATCTCGCTGACGAGCGGCTTCTACTCCAACCCCGACTCCGGCCCGGCCGTCTGGGTCCGGAACAACCCCTCCGACGCACGTGCCGCGCGGATCCAGTCGGCCATCGCCTCCCAGCCGATCGCCCGCTGGTTCGCCGGTGAGAGCGGAGGGATCGGACCGGCCGTGGCCAACTACGTCGGCGCCGCCGACAGTCACGACCAGCTGCCGGTCCTCGTCGCGTACAACATTCCGCTCCGGGACGCCTGCGGCGGCCACTCGTCCGGCGGCGCGGGCAGCGTGGCCGAGTACCGCACCTGGATCTCCACCTTCGCGGCCGCGGTGGGCGACCGCCCCGCCGTGGTCGTCATCGAGCCGGACGCCTTGTCCGACTTCAGCTGCCTGACCAGCTCGCAGATCACCGACCGTCTCGCGATGCTCGCCTACGCGTCCCAGATGTTCCAGCAGAAGGCACCCAACACCTGGGCCTATCTGGACGCCGGACACACCAACTGGGTCGCCCCGGCGACCATGGCGAGCCGGCTGAACGCCGCGGGCGTGCGCAACATCCGCGGCTACTCCCTGAACGTCTCGAACTTCTACACCACCGCGTCCTCGGAGACCTACGGCAACTCGATCAACTCGGCCCTGGGCGGCGGCTCCCACTTCGTCGTGGACACCAGCCGCAACGGCAACGGCTCCAACGGCGAGTGGTGCAACCCCGCCGGGCGCAAACTCGGTGTCACCCCGCGAGTGGGCGGGGGTGAGGACCTGTTGCTGTGGGTCAAGACGCCGGGCAACTCCGACGGGGCGTGCGGCATCGCCCCGACGGTCCCCGCCGGACAGTTCAGCCCCGCCATCGCCGTCCGGCTGATCGACGGCACCTGATCCCGGCGTACGGCATCTGATCCCGGTGTGGGGCGCGGGTCCCTGACAGCCCGCGCCCCACGCCGTTTTGCTCGTCAACTCGGCGGCTCCAGGCGGACGGTGTCCTGAGTGCCGTCGGGCCAGGTGACGGAGGCGAGGGCCGTGCCGTCGCCGTCGTAGGAGACCTCCAGGTGTACGGCTTCGGCCGCGGTCGGCCCCTCGACCACTCCGGAGAGGCAGACCAACGCGGCGTACACCGTGCCCGGTTGGACCTCCGCCGTCGTGGCGAGCCAGGGTGTCGCCGAGTGCGGGCCGAAAGCATTGGCGTCCCGCGCGGTGGCGATGCCCGCCTCGTCGAAACCGCGCAGCGCGACCACCGTGCTGAACAGGCCGTCCGGGCGGCGCACCCAGGCGCCGGGCCCGGTCCCTTCGTGCGTGAACGGCGGCTCGGCGGCGGCCAGGCAGTAGCCGCCGAGGCGCAGCCGCAGCGGCTCCTCCACCTCGCCGTCGACCCGGGTGAGCCGGACCTCCAGCGGGCCGTTCAGCACGGACGCCGTCGTGATCCACGGACCCGGGCGGAAGGACGGTGCGGGGTCGTGGGCGTACGGGGCTGGTACGGGGCCGAGCGGCCAGTGCGCGCGATGGCGGGAGACGGCGGAGCGGACACCGAGATGCAGGCGGGTCAGCGGGCGGCGGTGGGAAGGGCGCCCCTCGGCGTCGAGCAGGGCGATGTGGGAGTCGAGCGGGTCGTTCAGGCTCGCCTCCGTGCTGTCGGGGGCGGCGTGGGAGGCGTAGGCGAGGCGGCTGTAGACCGGGTCGTCCGCCTCGGCGTCGACGCCGTCACCGAAGGCGTGGTCGCTGCCGTGGTTGACGACGCGTACGACTCCGTCCGCGGCCGTGCCGGAGACGAGCCACCCCGGGGCGGTCAGCGTCCGCCGCACGTCCCGTGTCTCGACCGTCAGCGTCTCCTCCTTCTCCGCCCACACCGGGTGCTCGGCGGGCAGCACCAGTCCGGCGAAGCCCTTGCTCGACCAGTACGGCGAGCCGGGCCCCGAGTACGGCTGCCGGATGGCCGGGAACTCCCCGTGCCAGCCCAGCGGTTGAAGCCCGCGCCCGTCGAAGCAGCCGGCTTCGGTGAAGTGCCGCAGCACGCCGCTGGCCAGTCGGCGGGTGCGGCCCGCCGGCAGGGGAGTGGCGTCGAAGACGGCACCGGTCCACAGCGGGCAGAGCATCGCGTAGCGGTACGTGAGGGAGCGGCCCTGGTACAGCGGGGCGCCGTCGGCCGCCACGAGGTGCTGGGCGTCGTCGAGGTAGCGGCGCAGCCGGGCGCGATAGCGGGGGAGCAGGGCGGGGTCGGCGTCGGCGCCGGAGATGCGGCAGTACCAGAGCGGGTAGTACTGCATGGCCCAGCCCGAGTAGTGGTCGAAGTGCCGCAGCGGGCCGCCGGTGCCGCTCCCGTCGGAGTACCAGCCGTCGCCCGCGTACCACTCTTCCGTGCGCGTGATCGCGTGATCGATGTCGGCCGTGCTCCACGGCGCGCCGACCGAGCGCAGGAACGCCGACGTGATCGCCCGGAACCAGACCCAGTTGTTGTCGGACACGTCGCTGCCGAGCAGGTCCGTCATCCACGCGACGATCCGCTGCCGTACGCCGTCGTCCAGCCGGTCCCAGATCCAGGGCCGCGTCTCGTGCAGCGCGATCGCCACCGACGCGCACTCCACCTTGGCCTGCCCGCAGTCACGCATGCTCGGCCAGCGCTCCGGCGATGGCGAGTGCGGATCGGTGCCGGCGGCCAGGCCCTCGGCGTACCACGCGGCATGGCCGCCCGGGTCGGTGTCGCCGGACTGTGCCAGGCGGAAGCCGGCGAGCAGAAAGGTGCGGGCGAAGCCTTCGAGGCCGTCGCTGTGCCGACCGTTGCGGCTGGCGGGGCCGGGCAGATGGAGCAGGGCGTGCCGGTCGGTGGCGTACGGGCGGACGGCGGCCAGCTGTGCGTCGGCCAGCGCCTCCCAGTGCGTACGCGTCCAGCCGGTGTACGGGGAGAGGAGTCGGTCTTCCGGTATCAACTGTCCGCCTTTCCGACGGTGTTGAGGCGGGCGGGGGGCGCCACCGATTGGCGTACGACGACGTGCGAGCCGAGCACCACACGGCGGCTCGGCGGATCGGTGGGGCGGCGGTGCAGGGCGAGACGGGTCGCGGAGCGGCCGAGTTCCTGCTGGGGGACGTGCACCGTGGTCAGTCGCGGGTAGAGGTCCTCGGCGAGCGGGATGTCGTCGAAGCCGACCACGGAGACGTCGTCGGGGACCGAGCGGCCCAGGTCGCGGGCGGCGGCGATGGCGCCGGCGGCGCTCATGTCGCTGGCGCAGAAGATCGCGGTGGCGTCGGTGCCGGTGAGCAGTCGGCTGGCCGCTTCGTATCCGGACTCGCGCGTCATGTCGCTCTCGGCGACGAGCGCCGGATCGGGTTTGATGCCGTGCGCGCGCAGCGCCCGTTCGTACCCTTCGAGGCGCTGGCCCGCCACGCTGAACTCGTGCGGACCCGCCAGGTGGGCCACCCGGGTGTGGCCCGCGGAGAGCAGGTGGCTGGTGGCGGCGAAGGCGCCGCTCTCCATGTCGCACTCCACCACGTCCACCGGCGCCTTCGCGCCCTTCCAGGGCCGGGCGCAGAGCACCAGGCGGGCGCCGGCCCGGTCCATCCCCTCGGCGGCGGCGGCGAGTTGGGCGAGATGCTCCTCGGTCTCGGCCATGCCGCCGACCAGGATGATCGCCTCCGCGCCGCGCTGACGCATCAGGTTGATCACCGACAGCTCGCGCTCCGGGACGCCCTGGGTGGAACAGACGAGGCAGACCCGGCCGTCGGCGACGGCCTGCTCCTCCACTCCGGAGGCGACGTTCATGAAGAACGGCGAGGTGATGTCGTTGACCACCATCGCCACCATCCCCGAAGCCGTGGTGAGGGAGCGGGCGTTGGCGTTGACCACGTAGTCGAGGTCGCGCGCGGCCTGCATGACCCGCTCGTGCGTCGCCGGGGGCGCCGTGTACGCCCCGCTGAGGATCCGCGAGACGGTGGCGACGGACACGCCTGCGCGCGACGCCACGTCACGGATCGTCGCCCGACCTGCGGAACCCCGACCTTGAGCCATGCTCTGCTTCTCCTCGCCCCGGTGAACAGCCAACGTGAGTAACACCGATGAAAAAGTTACACAACTCGCCAGGGTTTCTCTATGCCCTGGCAGACACCTGACTGGCCGGGCCCCCTGCCATCGCCAGGATCGCCCCGTAAAGCCTCGTCGAAACCCCTTGACGACCGCGATACGCACCCTTAACGTCCCGGTTACTGTAAACGGTTGAGTGAACGTTACATGCCGTTCAGCATCCCTCTTCTCCGCCTCGGAGGAACACCAGATGACTTCGTCGAACGTCTCCAGACGCGGCCTCCTGCGCGCCGCCGCACTCGGCGCCGGCACCATGGCACTGGGCGGCGGCCTGAGCGCATGCGGCTCCGGCTCCCCCTCCTCGTCGGCGGACGCCCTCACCTACTGGGACTGGTACGTCACCCAAGCCCCCTGGGTCGACAACGAGATAGCGCTCTTCCAGAAGGGCCACAGCGGCGTCAGCGTCAAGAAGACCACCCAGCAGAACGCCAAGTACGCCGACCTGGTGGCGCTCGCCAACCGCAGCGGCAACCCGCCGGACGTCTTCATGATCCCGCAGGTACCCAGCGTCGCCGAACAGGTCGCCAAGGGCTGGCTGCATCCGCTCGACGAGTGGGCGACGCCTCAGTGGCAGTCGCGCTTCCCCGAGGGCACCTTCCTGGAGGGCGCCAACGTCTTCGACGGCAAGGTCTACTCGGCCCCGCTGAAGGGCTCGGGCGCGCTCTACCAGCTCTACATCCACAACGGCGTCTTCAAGTCCGTCGGGCTGACCAACCCGGACGGGAGCGTGAAGGTACCCCGGACCTGGGACGAGGTGACCAGCGCCGCCCAGACGATCACCAAGAAGAGCGGCGGCAAGTCGTACGGCCTGGGCTTCGGCAACGCCGACGGCATCGGCGTCCTCGCCTGGTGGCTGGACCTGTTCGTGCGCGGCGCCGGTGCACCTGGCGGGGCCCCCACCATCCCCGGCACCGGCATGGACTACCGCGTCGGGAAGTGGACGTTCGGCACCGACCGTGCGTACGCCGACTTCCTGGAGTTGTTTGTCGAATGGAAGAAGCGCGGCTTCTTCCAC
Organism: Streptomyces sp. NPDC048275; assembly: GCF_040652275.1. NCBI lineage: Bacteria > Bacillati > Actinomycetota > Actinomycetes > Kitasatosporales > Streptomycetaceae > Streptomyces > Streptomyces sp. NPDC048275. The sequence continues at coordinate 48,336 of NZ_JBEZLR010000026.1, read as the reverse complement.
CCCAACTCCGTCAGCCTCTCGGACGAAGCGGCCCGCGCGTTCTTCGAGCGCGGCAAGTTCGGTATGACCGTCGGCGGCGTATGGAACCAACCCGAGTGGACCCAGCACAAGTTCACCGACTACAGCCTGGTCACGCTGCCCTCGCCCACCGCGACACCGAAGGGCTACTACTACGCCGACCCGGTCGGCAACGGCGCCTTCGCCGCGGTCTCCGCCAAGACCAAGAAGGCGCACCAGGCCTTTCAGTGGCTGGACGCGCTGACGTCGCCCGCCGCAGGCCGCCGCTGGGTGCAGGACCTCAACGGCGTCTCCGCATACCCCGCGGACAACGACCCGGCCGGCATCGACTCCAAGCCCTTCGCCGCCTTCGTCGGCATGACCCGGCAGGTGCTGCGCGGCCCCGTACCCCTCGTGCGCAACCCGGAGCTGGCCGGCGTCGCGCCCGGCGTCCCCAAGCCGGACATCAGCGATGTGGTGACCGGTGTCTACACCGGCCAGATCAAGGACATACAGAGCGCGTTGAGCAGCCTGGCCGACAAGAAGTTCCAGCTCCTCTCCGACGCGGTCGCCGCGGTGGCCAAGCAGGGCAAGAAGGTCAGCACGTCCGACTACGTCTTCGCGGACTGGGACCCCACCAAGCCGTACACCACGAAGAAGGCGTGAGCAGCCGTCATGTCACTCCTCGCCACCCGTCAGCGCCGGCGGCCGCCCCGGACCGCACCACCTGTCGCCCCCCGGGCCGGCCTCTGGCACCGCATCCGCGCCGCCAAGTGGTCGTACCTCTATCTGGCCCCCATGGCCGTGCTGCTGCTGGCCTTTGTGATCTACCCGATCTTCGCCTCGTTCGGCTACACCTTCTACCGCTGGAACGGCATCGGCGAACCCGGCGACTACGTGGGCCTCGCCAACTTCCGGCAGATCCTGCACGACGGCATCTTCTGGGGCGCCGTCGAGCACACCTTCGTCTACGCGTTCGTGCTCGTCCCGGTCCAACTGGTGCTGGCGCTGGCGCTCGCGCTGGTGCTGAACAACCCGAAGCTCAAGTTCGCGCTGTTCTTCCGGACCGTCTACTTCATCCCCGTCGTCACCTCGGCGGCGGTCGTCGGCGTGGTCGTCCAGCTCATGCTCGCCAACTTCGGCGACTCGGCGGGCAGTCTGCTGGCCAAGACCGGGGTGACCGACGGGCAGATCGACTGGCTGGGCGACCCGAACACCGCCCTGGCCGTGATCATCGCGATCGGCATCTGGCACACCCTCGGCTACAACCTCGTCTACTTCCTCGCCGGACTGCAGACCATCCCGGCGGAGCTGTACGAGGCGGCGAAACTCGACGGCTGCGGCCCGGTCCAGTCCTTCTTCCGCATCACCATCCCGATGCTGCGCCAAGTCGGCGTCGTCATCGTGGTGTTGGCCTTCATCGGCAGCTTCCAGGTCTTCGACCTGGTGCAGGTCCTCACCGGCGGCGGCCCGTACTTCGCCACCGAGGTCGTCAACACGTACATCTACCACCTGGCCTTCGGCGGCGCCGCCGGCGCCGCCGCCCAGCCCGACATCGGCCTGGCCTCCGCGGCCTCGTTCCTCTACGGACTGCTGCTCATCGTCTTCTCCGCGCTGCAGGTCCTCGCCCTGCGCCGGCTCAGCCGACGGCGCACGGCCGCCAACAAGTGAAGGGGTTTCGTCGATGTCCACACTGTCCCCGCGTCCGCGGCTGAGCCTGCGCCAGGGCCGGCGCGGCCTGCTCTATCTCGCCTTGCTCGGCGGCGGGCTCATCTGGCTCTACCCGTTCCTGTGGGCGTTGGGCAGCTCGCTGAAGAGCACCGACGGCTTCTTCTCCGGCGGGCTGAACCCGATCCCGTCCGAGTTCCACTGGTCCAACTACAGCGAGGCCTGGACACAGGCGGACTTCAGCCGCTTCTTCGTGAACACGGTCCTGTTCGCGACCGGCACGGTCATCGTGACGCTGCTCGCCACCTCCATGGCGGGCTACGTCCTCGCCCGTACCGACTTCCCCGGCAAGAAGCTCTGGCTGGGCCTGGTCGGGGTGACGCTCTTCCTGCCGCACGGCTACACGATCATCCCGGTCTTCGACCTGATCCAGCGGCTCCATCTCCTCAACACCCTCTGGTCGGTGGTCATCGTCCAGTCGGCGGGCGGGATGGTCTTCGGCACCTTCCTCTTCATGGGCTACTTCACGACGATCGACCGGGGCCTCGAGGACGCGGCCCGCGTGGACGGGGCGAGCTTCCACCAGATCTTCTGGCGGATCATGCTGCCGCTGTCCGGGCCGATGCTGGCGACCGTGGGCCTGTTCGCCTGCATCAACGCCTGGAACAGCTTCTTCATCCCGCTGGTCTTCACTCTCTCCCGCCCCGATCTGCACACGCTGTCGGTGGGCATGTTCAACTTCATCGGCCAGAACTCCACCGCCTGGACCCTGGTGTGTGCGGGGTCGGTCATCACCCTGCTCCCCATCGTCCTGATCTTCGTCGTACTGCAGCGGTTCTTCATCAACGGGCTGGCCGGCGCGGTCAAGCAGTAGGGAGGAGTGGCTGTCAGTCGGTTCGCCGAGCCGGTGGAGGTGTCGACGCCCGCCTGCGAACCGGCGGGCAGTCGCAGCGTGAAGACTGTTTCCGCACCGGGCTCGCTGGTGGCGGTGACCGTTCCCCTGTGGGCGTCGATCAGCTGCCTGACGATCGAAAGCCCGAGGCCGCTGCCTCCGGTGCGCCTGCTGCGGGACTTCTCCGCACGCCAGAAGCGGTCGAACACGGGGGCAGGTCCTCGGGTTCGACACCACTGCCGGTGTCGGCGACCTCGATCATGCGGCGTGGGTGGGTGCAGTTCGACCCGCACCAGCCGTTCCACGCCGACATGGTGGAAGCCCTCTGCAGAGCGGTGGTGTCCGCGGGATACCAGCTCGCGCTCGGGTCGAGTGGGGGCCGTGGGACGAGGCGGGCCCCGGTGACGTGGTGCTCAGCGATATCACGGGTGAGCGCCTGCTCGACATCAGCCCGTGTCCTGAGCCCACCCGCGCGAGCGGCACCACGACTGCCCCAAGACCCCGTCTGCCGACGGATTTGGCCGATGCCACCAGCATGACCGCCGCATTGCGAGTGGAAACCAGACATGTTTGTCACACTTGCTGGTGTGGAGACCTTTCAGGCAGGTGACCCGGGGCTCTTCGGGCCCTCCTCGGTGACCTGGCAGATGCACGGCGACCCCATGATGTGGGTCGCCGGGATCCGCGCGCTCTACCTCCAGGCCCTGCACCCGCGCGCGGTGCGCGGGGTCATGCAGAATTCTGACTTCCGGCGCGATGCCTGGGGCCGCCTGATGCGGACCGCGAACTTCGTGGGGACCACGACGTACGGAACCAGTGAGGCTGCTGAGAAAGCCGGGGCGCGCGTACGAAAGATTCACAGCATGCTCACGGCGACGGACCCGGACACGGGGGAGCGCTACGGGGTCGACGAGCCGGAGCTGCTGCTGTGGGTGCACTGCGCGGAGATCGACTCCTATCTGCACGTGCTGCGGCGCTCAGGGTTCCCTCTCACGGACGCGCAGGCCGATCGCTATATCGGTGAACACCGCGTCAGCGCACGGCTGGTGGGGCTCGACCAGGAAGTCGTACCCGCCGACCAGGGCCAACTCGCCGCGTATTTCGAGAAGGTGCTGCCGGAGCTGGCAGCGGGAACCGAGGCGCGAGAGGTGGACGACTTCCTGCTGCGCCCGCCGACCCACCCGTTGCTCGTGCCGGCGCGCGCCCTGCTGTGGCGGCGTGTGGCGCATCTGGCGTACGCCGCTCTGCCGCCGTACGCCCACGAGTTGTACGGCAGACCGGCTCCGCCGCCCCCCGCGGTGACCCGGCGCCTGCGTGCCACGGGCACCTTGCTGCGCTGTGTTCCCGCACGTCTTCGCTGGCAACTCCCTCCCAAACACATTCTGCGGGCCATGTCACGGCTCGGCCCCGGCTCCCGCCCGGCGCCGTACAAAGTCGGCAGATAACTCGCCATACTGGACGGGCCAGGGGAGGGCGCGGCGAGCAGCGACGGGGGCGATCGCACGAGATGGCGGAGACGAGGCTGATCCAGAGCCGGTACCGGCTGCTCGATCTGATCGGGCGGGGCGGTATGGGTGAGGTGTGGCGTGCCCGTGACGAGTCGCTGGGGCGGCAGGTGGCCGTGAAGTGCCTCAAGCCGCTCGGTCCCCATCATGATCAGTCCTTCACCCGTGTCCTGAGGGAGCGGTTTCGGCGCGAGGCCCGGGTGGCCGCCGCGCTCCAGCACCGCGGCGTGACCGTGGTGCACGACTTCGGCGAGTCCGACGGCGTGCTGTTTCTGGTGATGGAGCTGCTGGAGGGGCGCAACCTGAGCCAGCTCCTGGAGGACAACAAGCAGCATCCGTTACCGGTCGCCGATGTCGTCGAGATCGCCGACCAGGTGTCCGCCGCCCTTGCCTACACCCATCAACAGGGCATTGTGCACCGGGACTTGAAGCCCGCGAACATCATGCGGCTCGGCGACGGCACGGTGAAGATCTGCGACTTCGGCATAGCGCGCCTCGGCCACGACATCGGTTTCACCTCCCGGCTGACCGGCACCGGCATTGCGATGGGTACCCCGCACTACATGTCGCCGGAGCAGATCGGCGGCGCCCAGGTCGATCAGCGCAGCGACCTGTACTCCTTCGGGTGTGTGCTCTATGAAATCGCCACCGGGGTGCCGCCGTTCGACCTCGACGACGCGTGGGCGATCCTCATCGGGCACCGCGACACGCCGCCCGAGCCACCGCGACACCACCGCGCCGAACTTCCCGAGTACTTCGAGCGGATCATCCTGGACCTGCTGGCCAAGGAACCGGAGCAGCGCCCGCAGGACGCGCGTGAACTGGGCCACCGGATCGGTGCGGTCCGTACGGCCGCGGTCTACGTGCCCACCGTCGTCGCCCCCGTCGTGGGCCGACCGGACCAGGAGCGGAGGGCCTTGGCGTCGTCGACGCAGGCGCCGCCGTCGCGCGAGCCCGGACCGTCCCCGCGTGAGTCCCTGCCGCCGTCGCGCGAGCCGCGGCTGCCCTCCTGGACCCGGGGCATGACCACCGGCCACAAGGCGACCGGCACGGGATTGCGCGCCACTCCGCCGGACGCCGCGGCGGGCCTGACCGGTGACTGGATCGCCCGCCCGTCCGCCGCGGGCCCCGAGGTACCGGAGCGTTTCGAACGCCCCACACCCGCACCGGAGTTGATCACCACGCTGGCGGGTCGGCACAACGCCGGACTGAGCCTGGGGCGGCTGGGCCGGTGGGCCGAGGCGGGCGAGGTGCACCGCGCGGTCGCCGCCGAACGCGAATACGCCCTCGGCCCGGATCACCCCGACACGCTCGCCAGCCGCTACGAGGTCGGCTTCACGCTCAGCCGCACCGGGCGCCCCGCCGACGCCCTGCGCGAGTACACCCATGTCGCCCGGACCAGGGAGCGGGTGCTCGGTCCCGACCACCCCGAAACCCTGGCCGCCCGTCAGGAAGTAGCGTACGTGCTGGGGCAGTTGGGCCGCCACTTCGAGGCGCACCAGGCTTACACGTCCGTGCTCGCCGCCCGGGAGCGGGCCATGGGCCCCGACCATCCGGACACCCTGCGCTGCCGCCACAACCTCGCCTTCAATCTGAGCAGGCTGGGACGCCTGGAGGACTCGTACCGGATGGCCGACGAGGTTGCCGCCGCCCGGGCCCGGGTGCTCGGCGCGACCCACCCCGACACACTCGTCACGCGATACGAAGTCGCGTACGCACTCGGGCAGTTGGGGCGCTGGCCCGAGGCGCTGCACACCTATCGGGAGGTGGCCGAGGCGCGTGCGCAGGCGCTCGGCCCCGACCACCCGGACACGCTCTCCGCCCGCTACGAGGTCGGCATCAGCCTCGGCCGGCTCGGCCGCAGCACGCAGGCCCTGGAGCTGTACCGGGACCTCATCGACGACCGCACCCGGGTGCACGGCCCCGCCCATCCCGAAACCCTGCGCGCCCGGCACGGACTCGGCGTCAACCTCGGCCGGATGGGGCGCTGGGAGGAGGCGCTCGCCGAGTCCCGTGATGTGGGCGCGATCCGCGAGCGCGTCCTCGGCGCCGATCACCCGGACACCCTCGTCAGCCGCCGGGAGGTCGCGGTCGGCCTCGGCTGGCTGGGCCGCTGGGCCGACGCCCTCACCGAGTACCGGAGTGTCGCCGCCGCCCGCGAGCGTGTCCTCGGCGCCGACCATCCCGACGCCCTGGCCAGCCGCAATGACGAAGCCCACTGCCTGGAGCAGCTGGGGCGCGGCCAAGAGGCGGTAGAGCTCTACCGGAGGGTGGCAGCGCTGCGGCAGCAGCGGGCGGCCGAAGGACGGTGAGGGCCACCGGAAGGGGAGCCCCCGCCCCATCCGGGTGCCCGCCGCCTGCCGCGCACCTCTGGCCGTCCTAGATCATCGCGTGTTACCAAGAACCATGCCTGCACACGAGGGATACGACGTCGTGATCGTCGGCGGGGGTCACAACGGCCTCGTCGCCGCCGCCTACCTGGCCCGGGCCGGACGGTCCGTGCTGGTGCTCGAGCGCTTGGGGAACACCGGCGGCGCCGCCGTGTCCACCCGGCCGTTCGCCGGGGTCGACGCGCGGCTGTCGCGCTACTCGTACCTGGTCAGCCTGCTGCCCCGGAAGATCGTGCGGGATCTGAGCCTCGACTTCCGGGTCCGCGGACGCACGGTGTCCTCGTACACGCCCGTGGAGCGCGACGGACGGCCCACCGGACTGCTCGTCGGGGGCGGCGAGCGACGCACCCGGCAGGCGTTCGGGCAGCTGACCGGATCGGACCGCGAGTACGAGGCCTGGCGGACCTTCTACGGCATGACCGGCCGGGTCGCCCAGCGGGTCTTCCCGACGCTCACCGAGCCGCTCCCCACGCGCGAGGAGCTGCGTGGCCGTGTCGACGACGAGGAAGCCTGGCGGGCGCTCTTCGAGGAGCCGGTCGGCGTCGCCGTAGAGAAGTACTTCGCCGACGATCTCGTACGAGGTGTCGTCCTCACCGACGCCCTCATCGGCACCTTCGCGGACGCCCACGACCCGTCCCTGCGGCAGAACCGCTGCTTCCTCTACCACGTGATCGGCGGCGGCACCGGCGCCTGGGACGTCCCGGTCGGCGGCATGGGCGCCCTCACGGACGCGATCGCCGCGGCGGCGCGGGGCGCGGGCGCGGTGATCGCCACCGGCCATGAGGCGGTACACATCGAAACCGACGGACGGTCCGCCGAGGTCACCTACCGGACCGCGGACACGGAGGGCGTGGTCGAGGCCAGCCACGTCCTCGTGAACGCCTCGCCGCAGGAGCTGGCGACCCTCACCGGCGACCAGCCGCCCGCTCCCGCCGAGGGCGCCCAGCTCAAGGTGAACATGCTGCTCAAGCGGTTGCCGAAGCTGCGCGACAGCTCCGTCAACCCGCGCGAGGCGTTCTCAGGGACCTTCCACGTCGCCGAGGGCTACGAACAGTTGGCGACCGCCCACGCGCAGGCCTCGGCCGGTGAACTGCCCACCGCGCCGCCCTCCGAGATCTACTGCCACTCGCTCACCGACCCCAGCATCCTCGGCCGGGACCTGGTCGACCAGGGCTACCAGACCCTCACCCTCTTCGGCCTGCACACACCCGCCCGGCTCTTCGCACGCGACCACGACGCCGTCCGCGACGAGCTGCTGAGGTCGACCCTGGCGCAGCTCGACGCGCACCTCGTCGAACCGCTCGCCGACTGCCTGGCCGTCGACGCGGACGGCCGCCCGTGCATCGAGGCGAAGACCCCGCTCGACCTGGAACGCGACCTGCGGCTGCCCGGCGGCAACATCTTCCACCGCGACCTCGCCTTCCCGTATGCGCAGGAGGGCACGGGCCGCTGGGGTGTCGAGACCCGGCAGGCGAACATCCTGCTGTGCGGGGCGGGCGCGGTGCGCGGCGGCGGGGTGAGCGGGGTGCCCGGGCACAACGCGGCCATGGCCGTGCTGGAGGAAGCCGCGAAGGGGCGCTGAGGGCCGTCCCGAGCCGCAAGTTATCTGACGGAGCATCAGAAAAGGCCTTCCCTCGTCCCGAGGACTGCGGCATTCTGCGGCCATGCAGACGGAGCTGAGCAAGGAACTGGGAGTCGAGCACGCCATTTTCGGCTTCACGCCGTTTCCCGCCGTCGCCGCGGCCATCAGCCGGGCGGGCGGGTTCGGCGTGCTCGGCGCGGTCCGCTACACCTCTCCCGACGACCTCAAGCGCGACCTCGACTGGATCGAGGCGCACGTCGACGGCAAGCCCTACGGCCTGGACGTCGTGATGCCCGCCAAGAAGGTCGAAGGCGTGAGTGAGGCGGACGTCGAGGCCATGATTCCCGAGGGGCACCGGCAGTACGTCAAGGACACCCTCGCCAAGTACGGTGTGCCGGAACTCGCCGAGGGGGAGGCGTCCGGGTGGCGCATCACCGGGTGGATGGAGCAGGTCGCCCGCACCCAGCTCGACGTCGCCTTCGACTACCCGATCAAGCTGCTCGCCAACGCGCTGGGCTCACCGCCCGTCGATGTCGTGCAGCGCGCACATGAGCAGGGGGTCCTGGTCGCGGCCCTCGCGGGCAGCGCCCGGCACGCGCGCAAGCACGCGGAGGCGGGCATCGACATCGTCGTCGCGCAGGGCTACGAGGCGGGCGGCCACACCGGGGAGATCGCATCAATGGTGCTCACTCCCGAGGTCGTGGACGCCGTCGACCCGCTGCCCGTACTGGCGGCGGGCGGTATCGGCAGCGGTGAGCAGGTGGCCGCCGCGCTCAGCCTCGGTGCCCAGGGCGTATGGCTCGGCTCCGTATGGCTCACCGTCACGGAGGCCGAGATGCACTCGCGCGGCGTGACCCGGAAACTGCTCGCCGCCGGGTCCGGTGACACCGTCCGCTCGCGCGCCCTGACCGGCAAGCCGGCGCGTCAACTGCGTACCGAGTGGACCGACGCCTGGGACGACCCGAACGGCCCCGGCACGCTCCCCATGCCGCTCCAGGGGCTGCTGGTGGCCGAGGCGGTCTCCCGTATCCAGAAGTACGAGGTGGAGCCGCTGCTCGGGACACCCGTAGGGCAGATCGTCGGCCGGATGAACAGCGAACGCAGCGTCCAGGCCGTCTTCGACGACCTGACCCGCGGCTTCGAGAGCGCCGTCGACCGCATCAACCGGATCGCGGGAAGGAGCGCCCGATCATGAGCACATCACCGAACGGCTTCTGGGCCCAGGCCACCGCCGACCCCGAGCGGACGGTCCTCATCACCCCGGACGGGGACGAGTGGACCGCGGGACGCCTGCACGCCTCGGCCAACCGACTGGTCCACGGGCTGCGCGCCGCGGGGCTCGAGCGCGGCGACGCCTTCGCGGTCGTGCTGCCCAACGGCGTCGAGTTCTTCGTCGCGTACCTCGCCGCCGCTCAGGCCGGCTTCTATCTCGTGCCCGTCAACCACCACCTTGTCGGCCCCGAGATCGCCTGGATCGTCGCGGACTCGGGTGCCAAGGTGCTCATCGCCCACGAACGGTTCGCCGACGCGGCGCGCCCTGCCGCCGACGAGGCGAAGCTCCCCGCGGCACAGCGGTACGCGGTCGGCGACATGGCGGGCTTTCGGCCGTACGCCGAACTCCTCGACGGGCAGCCCGAGTCGGCGCCCCCCGACCGCACCCTCGGCTGGGTCATGAACTACACCTCGGGCACCACGGGACGCCCGCGCGGCATCCGGCGTCCGCTGTCCGGCAAGCTCCCCGAGGAGGCATACCTCGGCGGCTTCCTCGGCATCTTCGGCATCAAGCCGTTCGACGACAATGTGCACCTCGTCTGCTCACCGCTCTACCACACCGCCGTCCTCCAGTTCGCGGGCGCTTCCCTGCACATTGGCCACCGCCTGGTGCTGATGGACAAGTGGACGCCCGAGGAGATGCTCCGTGTCATCGATGCCCACGCGTGCACGCACACCCACATGGTGCCGACCCAGTTCCACCGCCTGCTCGCGCTGCCGGACGAGGTGAAGGCGTGCTACGACGTGTCGTCGATGCGGCACGCCATCCATGGCGCCGCCCCCTGCCCGGACCATGTGAAACGGGCCATGATCGAGTGGTGGGGCGACAGCGTCGAGGAGTACTACGCGGCCAGCGAGGGTGGCGGAGCCTTCGCGACCACCGAGGACTGGCTGAAGAAACCCGGCACGGTCGGCAAGGCCTGGCCCATCAGCGAACTCGCCGTCTTCGACGACGACGGCAACCGGCTGCCGCCCGGCGAACTCGGCACCGTCTACATGAAGATGAGCACCGGCGGATTCGCCTACCACAAGGACGAGACCAAGACGAGGAAGAACCGCATCGGCGACTACTTCACCGTCGGCGACCTGGGCTGTCTCGACGAGGACGGCTATCTCTTCCTCCGCGACCGCAAGATCGACATGATCATCTCGGGCGGGGTCAACATCTACCCGGCCGAGATCGAGGCCGCGCTGCTCACCCACCCCGCCGTCGCCGACGCGGCAGCCTTCGGCATCCCGCACGACGACTGGGGCGAGGAGGTCAAGGCCGTCGTCGAGCCCGCGCCCGGACACGAACCGGGAGCGGCCCTCGCCGCGGACATCCTGGACCACTGCGCGCGGCGGCTCGCCGGGTACAAGCGACCCAAGAGCGTCGACTTCATCGAGACGATGCCGCGCGACCCGAACGGAAAGCTGTACAAGCGGCGGCTGCGGGATCCGTACTGGGAGGGCCGCACCCGAGCGGTATGACGCGGGCCATGGCGGCGACCTGTCCTACGCCCCCGAGAGTTGTTCGCCGGGCAGCCCCACGCCCCCCCATGGGTGCCGGAAACCGTGAACACTTTCCGCGAAAGTGTTCACGGTTTCCGAGGAGGGTCCCCGGCGGCGGGTCGTCAACAGCGTCCCGAGGGGGGCCAGGACCACATTCCTGCCGTCAGCGGTGTGCGCTCACGCGGATCACCCTCAGCCCCGAAGACGACAGGATGTCCTTCTCGCAGAAGCGGGACGTGACCCACTTCTCGCCCGAGAACAGCCGCGTCTGGTCGCTGTAGTGCCGCGCGTTCGGGTTCGACGACTGGGAGTACGTCAGCAAAGTGCGGGCGACCGGGCAGCGGCCGCCGTCCCAGCCGACAGCCTGGATGTACGACGACCCGGTGGTGACCTCGGTGTATCCGCCGGCCGCCGGGTTCCACACAGGCTCGACCTTGTTCCACACGCCGAGCGACTCCGTGCCGCCGGGCACGGGGATGCGCTGACCGCCCCGTACGACGAACTGGTTCGCGCCGAGCCGCCCGTCGAGCGCGATGCCCGACGTGCGCAACTCGGTCACGGCGTCGGCGAGCGCCCTCGAGAGGCCCGGCGCTTCGGTGTTGAGCGTGTTCGGGGTGTGGACCGGGTCCGCCGCCGAGAAGGGGACCTTCCAGAGCTGCGCGGCCGGGACCGCGGCCGTCACCTTCCGCCAGAACCGGTCGAACAGCAGAGCGCCCCGGCTGCCGGTGTTCATGGAGTGGTCCCAAGCCGCCAGCACACCGCACGCCTCGGACACATCAACGACGGTGCCATCACTGCTCGTTGCCGTGCCACCGGGCAGCGCGGCGCACACGCGCGCCACGTCGTCCGCGACGAGATCACCCGCGGGCACGCGGTTCGCGAACTGCTGCGCCTGAAGATCCCGTACGGTCAGACGGCTCTTCTCCGCCATCGCCGCCACGTCCTCGACCGCGCCGCGCGTGCGCAGGGAGCGCGGCGTTGCGATCGTGCCGAAGACCCGCTCGTACCCGGTCAACGGCCGGTCCGCGTTGGCCAGCCAGGCGCTGTCGTTGGAGTTCACCGACGGCGGCGTGCGGCTGCGGCAGACGAAGCACCGTGCCGCACGCACAAGTCACCGCCCCTACGCCGAAGCTCCCGCCGCCCCGGACGGGGAGGCAGAGTACCCGGGCACACTCGTCGCGTGAAACCCGGTGTCCACTCCCGGGGATCAACCTCCAAGGCCGGGTAGTTAGCGTTTTCGCAGGTCCCGCAAGCGAGTTGAAGGATTCTTGACGCAGAGCAACGGAGCTCGTTGGTACAGGCAGTCGACCAAGACAGCTTGTCCCGAAGGAGCTCCGTTGCCTCGTCATTGTGTCCTGCCGTCTCCACTGACGGCCATCACCCGAACGGTCACCGTGGCCGCGGGCCGGTTCGCTCCAGGGCATCTGGGGGAACTGACGGCGGTCGTGCCGTTTGAGCTGGTGGACGCGGTCCTTGCGGAGACGCGGACGGTGCAGCAGCGGCTGCGTGATCTGCCGTCGCGGGTCGGGGTCTACTTCTTGCTGGCGATGTGCCTGTTTCCTGAGGTCGGCTATCGCCTCGTCTGGGACAAGCTGACCGCGGGTCTGTCCGGGATGCCGGTGGTCTGTCCGTCGGCGAAGGCGTTGCGTGACCTGCGCCGGCGGATCGGCAGCGCGCCTGTGCGGGCGTTGTTCGAGGTGCTGACGGGGTTGCTGGCCCGGCCGACGACGCCGGGGGTGCGTTTCGGTGCGTACCGGTTGGTGTCGTTCGACGGCTGCAGTTCGCTGAGGGTTCCCGATTCCGAGCGGAACCGGACCTGGCTGGGCAGGACTTCGCATCATGGCTATCCGACGCTGGAGTTGATGACGCTGGTCGAGACCGGCACCCGGGCCCTGGTCGGCGCGGTGTTCGGCCCCACCGCCGAGGGCGAGACGAGCTATGCTCGCCGGCTGCTGCATCTGCTGCGGCCGGACATGCTGGTGCTGTGGGACAAGGGATTCGACAGCAACGCCTTCCTCGCGGCGGTCACCGACACCGGCGCCCAGGTCCTGGGACGGCTCCGCAGCAACCGGCGCACGCCGGTCCTCACTCGCCTCGCTGACGGCTCCTACCTGTCGGTGATCGGCACCGTGAAAGTGCGGATCATCGACGCACAGATCGCCGTGACCTGCGCGGACGGCACGTCCTTCACCGGGTCCTACCGACTGGTCACCACCCTGACCGACGCCCGCCGTTACCCCGCCACCGCGCTGGTGGGTCTCTATCACCAGCGGTGGGAACACGAATCGGCGTACTACGCGCTCCGCCACACGATCATGAACGGGCGCAACCTGCGTTCGGGCGACCCGGCAGGCATCGAGCAGGAGATGTGGTCCCTGCTCACGCTCTACCAGGCCCTGCGCACCCTGATGGTCGACGCCGCCGAGTCCCTCCCCGGCACCGACCCGGACCGCTGCTGTTTCAGCATCACGCTCCACACCGCCCGCGACCAGGTGATCCAGGCCACCGGCATCGTCACCACGGACACCGATCGGGACACTCTCCTCGGAACCATCGGCCGCCGGATCCTGACCGGCCTGCTCCCTCCCCGCCGACAACGGGTCAGCACCCGCAAAGTCAAGTCACCGATGTCCCGCTACAGCGAAGGACGCAAAGACGGCCGCCCCGACACCAGCCGCACCGTCACCCACCTCAACGTCACTGTCCTCGAACCCCTGGATCACTCACCCGCACTTCCCTCGGCCTCCCGGGACGACCGGCACGCCGCCCCAGCCGCGCGGCGCCGACACCGCATCCCGGCCCTGCTCCAGGAAGACCCCACGCGTCTCTGGCAGCCCCGTGACATCGCCGCCCACTTCGGCGATGTCACTCTGGAGACCATGTACAGACAACTGAATCGGTGGGCCGCCAGCGGCCTCATCCACAAACTCGGCCCCGGCCTCTACGCCGCAACACCATGGTCTCCAGCCCCACTTGCGTGACCTGCGAAAACGCTAACTACCCGGCCTTGGATCAACCTCACTTCCATGGCTCCCCCCCCAAGGGCGTGTCGATCACCTGATTCTGCCGTGCGGGCCGCCGTGCGGCCGTCGCTTTCCGCCAGCCGTGAAGCAGGCTGGTCCGGTACACCGGCTCAGGGCGTAGGTTCGCAGCGGTTGGCGGCGAATTCTGCGCGTCGTGCTGCTGGTTCTATCGCCGCCGGTGACGCCAGTGCTGGTGGACTTTCAGGACCTCGTAGCTCCATGTCGTCTGCTGCTGGGCGACGTTCGGACCCCATGACAGCCCGAGGACCACGCCGCCATCAGGTGTGCGTCCCCGGTTTTTTTGGTCTGTATCTGCCCGCAGATCAACGATCTCGGACTGTCTTCCTCAGAACGGGGCTCTGCCGGTGCGTGCATCTTCAATCCGGCACGCCTGCTTGGCCCTGCCCTGCTCAGACACTGAGCAGCAGGAAGTCCCGGACCACTCGCACGTGCCGGTGGGGCGTGAGCTCGTCTCGGAGGTCCTCAAGGGCGTCCGAGGGCCGGGAGGAGTTGAGGGTGGCGTTCTGAGTGAAGGCGTCCGTCGCGACGGCGCACGCGGCGTCCAGGTCACCGAGCTGCAGGTGGGCGCGGGCGGTGCGGGTGAGGTAGAGGACGTAGTCGCGGACGTAGCCGTCGGCCGCGTACTGGACGTGGCGTGCCTGATCGAAGTGGGTCAGGGCGCGGCGGGGGTCATCGAGATCGAGGGCGGAGGACCCGGCGAGCATCTCGATCTCGCCTTTTATGTTGGCGCTTCAATCTGTCTCACAGATCACGCAGTTACGAGAGCGCCACTGCTGTCTCAGGGGGCTACATGGAGCGCATGCGTACGTCGTCCGTCCTAGATGCCGAAGACGAGAGAGGTCTTGCAGAGGAGGAGCGTCAGGAAGCCGTCGTTCTGATGCACCGCACGTCGGCGGCACGGGCGTGCGGTGACTGGGGGTTCGACGCGTCCGCCGTGTTGGAGCGGGCTGGCGTACGCGACAGCAAGTGGTTCGTGCTCGGAGCCGACGGCTCGTACGACGTGCACCTGAACAGGTTCGGCCGGGAGCTGGACAGTTGGGGCGTGCGGTCGGACAACGGCCACGAGGGCTACATGCGCGACGTCATGCTGTACTGCCGGTTCCTGCACGAGTCGCGAGGCGGGAAGTCGATCTGGGAGACCGACAGCGATGACCTGAAGGCGTACAAGGCGGTCCGGCTGCGGATGGAGGGCCCGGATACGGTCTCGGCCTCCACATGGCGGCGGTCGATCGCGGCGCTCGACAAGTGGGTGCAGTGGTCGCTCTACGAAGAGCTGCTGACGCGGGAGCCGTTCCGGTACGTCGACAAGACGGTCATGACGCCTCAGGGCCCGAAGCGGGTGCGGATCAACGCCGAGTACGACGTGGACGACGACGAAGAGCCGCTGCGGATCGTGCAGTTCGTCGACTATCTGCTGTGGCGGAACGTGGGGCTGCGGGGCGAACTGCCCGACGGGCGGCCGGATCCGACGTGGCGGGGGCGCCACGGCGAGCGCAACGCGTTGTTCGCGGACTCGCTCGTCTACACAGGGATGCGGCTTGGCGAGGGGGCGAGTCTGCTCGCGACCGAGCTGCCGCCGGTGGCCGGCAGCCGGGTCCGGGGCGATGTCCATCTGTCGTCAGCGGTGACCAAGCGGCACAGGGCCCGGACGGTCTACGCGAACCTGCGGACGCTGCGGTCGTGGCACCACTACCTGGCCATCGAGCGGGACGCGATGGTGCAACGAGCCTGGGCTCGCGGGTACTTCGCGAAGGTCGAGGACTTCGTGCCGGTGCGGCGGGCGGGCCGGCACGCGCTGACCGTCGCGGGCAACAACCGGGCCTGGTCGTATTCGAAGATCGGCGTCGAGTCACGCCGGAAGCTGTTCCGCGTCGATGCCGCCGGGCGGCCCCAGGAGCCGCTGGCGCTGTGGCTGGGAGAGGACGGCCAGCCACTGAAGCCGTCGACATGGCAGTCCGCGTTCCGTCGGGCGAACGAGCGGTGTGCTTCGTTCGGGATCGACCTGATGGTCACCCCTCATGTCCTGAGGCATGTTTTCGCTGTTCAGATGCTTGGGCTGATGCTCAGGCAGACCATCCGGGCACTCGGCCAGAGCGAGGACCGGCACTTCACCCGCGCCGAGCTCAAGCGGCTGCTGTTCGGCAGCCCGATGCGCAAGTTGGCGAAGCTGCTTGGCCATGCGCAGGAGTCGACGGTCTACATCTATCTAGACCTGCTGGATGAGTTCCAGGAGATCGTGTTGTCCGCCCTCGCCGAGTGGGACGCGCAGGTCTCCGCCTTGGAGGCGGTCCGTGTGGAAGCGGAGGCAGCGTGAGCCCGCGGCGGGTCCGCTTCCCCGCGGCGGTGGACGTTCCCGCGCCGCCGGAACCGGTGCCGAGGATCGGGCCGGTCGCCTTCACCTTGCGGTTTGACCGCGAAGAGCATCACTTCGATCTGTCGTATCTGCCCTGCCCGCGGCTGGTCCGCGCGCTGGCGGGCGTGCTCAGCGGGATCGGCGGCGACGAGGGGACGCTGCACAGGGTGGACTCGTTTCGTCAGATGATCACCTCCGTCCGGTTGTTCGTGGGCTTCGTCGCCGCGGCCGAACCGGCGGAGGCAGAGGACCTCACGGCCGGAGACCTGGAGCCGGCACTGCTGGACGCCTTCGAGGACCACCTGGTCAACAAGTTCCCGGAGGGCAGCGGACGGCCCTACACGATCCTGATGGACATCGTGCGGCTGCTGCGCGGCATCCACGCGGAGGACGGGGACACCTTCAGCGTCGAGACCCAGGCCCGGATCGGCTTCACGGCGACGACGGCGGAGCGGCCGGCGGACAAACCGCTGGACGCCTACCCGCTGCCGGTGTTCGAGCGGATCGAAGCCGCCGCGCGGAAGGACGTGCGCGCGATCCGGGACCGGATCCTGCGTGGTGAGCGCCTCGCCGAGCAGGGTGAGGATCCCGAGACCGGCGGCTGGGGGCGACTGGAGAACGTGCTCTGGTACATCGCACACCACGGGCCGCTCACCCCGGAACACCGCCGACGGCACAAGGAAGTTGTCGCGCTGGGCGGCATCCGGCTGCTCAACTCGCACCTGTTCTTGACCAAGGCCGACATGGTGCCGTTCCTGTCCCTGCTGATCTGCCAGACGGGGCTGGAGCCCGAGTGCGCGAAGAAGCTCCGGACCAACTGCCTGGTGAATCCGGCGCGCGGGTTCGTGAGCATCGCCTACGTCAAGAAGCGGGCCCACGTCCACGCGCACAAGACCATGCGTGTGTCGGACGGCGGTGCTCTCCACTTCCCGGGCGGCCTGATCCGGCTCGCACTGCGGCTGACCCAGCGCGCGCGTGAGATCACCGGCTCGGATGCGCTGTGGAATGTGGTCTTGGACAACGAGGTCCGCGCGGTCTATCTCCGCGGGCCAGGCCGCTCCCATATAAGTCGTGACGCGGGGTTATGGATGGCCCGCCACAAGATCGACCAGATGACGGACCGCGGGGGCGGCGCGGTGTCGATGGACATGCGGCGCCTGCGCAAGAGCCACAAGTCGCGGAACTACCTGCGGGCCGGCGGCATCCTCGACGACTTCGTCTCCGGCCACACCAAGGACGTCGCCGCCGGTCACTACGCGGACATCGAGGCCCACCGTGAGGTCCACGAGCAGGCGGTGGAGAACGGACTGAAGGAGGCCCTCGACGCGGCGTTGGCCCCGCCGGTCGTGCTCGAGGACGACGGAAGCCGCCTGGACGACGGCGGCGATGTCCTGGAGCCGGAGGAGGTACGGGTCGCACTCGGCACGGACAACGACGTGTGGCTCGCCTCATGCCGCGACTACTACGACTCGCCCTGGGCGCTGAAGAAGGGAGCCGGGTGCCCCGTCGCCATCTGGGGCTGCCTGGAATGCCCGAACGCCGTGTTCACCACCCGGCACCTGCCCAGCCTGCTGTCCTTCCTCGACTTCCTGGAGGCACAGCGCGGGGAGTACGCGACCGCCGAGTGGCAGGCCCGCTACGGGCTGGCCTGGGAGCGCATCGTCCACGGCATCCGCCCGAAGTTCAGCACGGAGCAGATCGCCACCGCGACCGCGATCGCCGAGGCCGCCGGGCCCCGCCTGTCACTGCCCGCTCAGTTCCTGGAGCTCACCACATGACCCTCGCCCCTCAACCCGTCGTCGGCGTCGGCGCCGCCCCGATCGTCGCCGACGACGAGTACGTGCTGCCCAAGCACCTCACCTCGAAGGCCACGGGCCGCGGGCCCCGGTTCGGGGAGATGGTCTGGGACTTGCGGCCGTTCGTCTTGCGCACCACCACCCACGCCCGTCTGGATTTCTCCTCCGGCTTCGCCGACGAGATCGCTGTCCGCACGGCCAAGGAATGCCTGTTCTCCCGCTTCCGACGCGGCATCCCCGCCAGCTACATGAGTGCCTCCAGGGTGAAACCGCTGAAGCTGACCGGGGCTACCCAGGCAATGCACCACCTGCGCGCGGTCCTCGCCGACCTGCGGGCGGTCGGGGCGCCCCGGCTCACCCAGGTGCGGCGTGATCACCTGGTAGCCGTGCTCGACCAGTGGAAGACCGGGTCCGTCGAGACCGCGGCATGCCTGGTCACGACCCTGAAGCAGTTGTCCGCCCATGGTCCCTTCCTGAGCTGGGACCGGCTGACGATCCACCCCTGGCCGGGACGCTCGGCGGCAGCGGTCGCCGGCCGGCCACCCCGGTCAAAGGAGAACTCCACCGACCGGATCCCGGAGCACATCATGGCGCCCTACCTGCGGGGCGCCGTGTTCTACGTGACGACCGCCAGCAAGGACATCCTGGCAGGCCAGCGCACGCTGGAGGAGCTGCGGGCGGCGGCAGAGCGCAAACCGTACGCCTACGGCCGGGGCCGGGCCATGTTCGCGGCGCTCGCCGCCGAGCGCGAGGCCGCCGGGCGCGGGCTGCCCGCGCTGCCGCTGGAGATGGCGCACCTGCGGCCGGACGCGCCCGTGGTCGACGGCGTCGTCCAGGCCCCGAACGTGACGTTCATCGAGTTGTTGATCGGGGGCTATGGTGCTGACCCTGGCCTGCGGCGGATGATCGACGAGGCCGGGGACGAACTGGGCTACGAGCCAGGCGGTTTGGATTCGCCTATCTCGCCATGGTCGGAGTCCGGCCGCCCCTGGCGCCCGCGGTTGGACCCGTTCAGCGTGAAGACCGAGCTCCAGTATCTGCGGACAGCCTGCTGGGCGGCGATCGCTTACCTCAGTGGCATGCGAGACGCCGAAGTGCGGGAACTCAGCCGCGATTGCGCGTTCACCGAGCCGGGTGACGACGGACGCCTCCGCCACAAGATCCGCGGACGCGTCTACAAACACCGCAAGCTCAGCGGGGACGAGGCCGAGTGGGTCGTGCTGGAGATCGTCCACCAGGCCATCGAGGTGCTCCGGGCGATCAACAACTGCCCGCAGTACCTGTTCGGCTGGGGTCCGCGGGAGACCGGCTTCGCGCTGATGCGTGCCATCCCTGGACGGCTCCGCCGGTTCCGGGACCACCTCAATGATCTCTTCGGCACCGACGAGGGGCTGTTCGTCCCCAACGACACCAGCGCGGTCGAACTCGACGACGACCCGGACGCCGACGCCCCCGACAGCGAGGAGGACGCCGACACCGAGGAGGATGCAGCAGAGGACGGCGAAGGGGTGCCGTGGGCCTTCACGACGGTCCAGTTCCGCAGGACCGTGGCCTGGCACATTGCGCACCAGCCGTTCGGCGTCGTCGCCGGAACACGTCAGTACCAACATTCCCGAACTGTCATGTTTGAGGGGTATGCCGGGACGTCGGAGTCCGGGTTCGCCGCCGAGGTGGCCAGCAACGAAGCGGCTGCCCGGCTGGACTACCTCGAAGACCTCTACCGGGACTGGACCGACGGCGGCGCCTCCGCCGGCGGGGCCGCCGAGCGGATCTCGGCGGAGTTCGAGCGGATCCGCCGCGAGCTCGGGGACTTGCCCGGTGTCGTCGCGTCGTCAGCCCGGCTGCGGACGATGCTGCAGCACCTGACCAAGACTCTGCACCCGGGGGTGCTGAACGACTGCTTCTTCCAGGCCGCAACCGCCATCTGCCGCAAGCGCGCCAAGGCCCTCGGCCGCCCGGTGCCGCTGCACAACATGTGTCTGCACTGCCCCAACGCGCGCCGGTCGGCGGTGCACCTGCCCCGGCTCACCACGGCGCGGAATCAAGCCGTGTCGGTGCTGGACCTGCCCAAGAAGGAGCGCGAGGCACTGCCCCGGCTGCAGGTGATCGCGCTGACCGACTACGCCACCGAACTCGACGAACTGATCCAGAGCATCACCACCGACGACAGCACGGAAGGCGCGGGGGCAGCGTGAACGACGAGACACGGCTGCGTATCCGGCACGCGTTCGACCGGCTCTCGGCGGGCGGCAGAGTGCTGACCGACATCGACCGCGCGCTGATGGAGGCGTTCGAGCGGCTGATGCACGGGCTGCCTGAACTCACCGATGGCAAGATCACGATCGTGAATCTGTGCACCGAGGCCGGTGTCTCCCGCGCTTCGTTCTACCGCTCGCCGGTTGCGCAGGCGGTGAAGGAGATCCTGGAAGCGCCGCAGACGCGCCGTCCGGAACCGGAGGAACTGCGGGCGGAAGTCGCCCGGCTGAAGAAGACAGAGCGCGAGCTTCGCAGCGACTATGCCGCCGAGATCCGCGAACTGAAGGACACCCTGGCCACGTACGCCAACCAGATTCAGGTCCTGACCTTGCGCAACGTCGAACTGGAGACTCAGAACGCCCATCTCCTCGAACGGCTGCGGCAGTCCGGGGACAACGTCGCGGTCCTGCCGGTCCCGAGCCCTCCTTTGCCCTGACTGGGCGCGTCACCTGCCGTTTCGCGTGGCTGTGAGAAACAGCGGGAGCACGCTCGTTGCCGTCGTGCGTCGGAGCTGCCGCGAGCCTGCCCCGGTCGCCTCCCCACGTGGCGTTCACAACCTCCCCGGCCAGACATCTAGGGACCCGCGTGTACCTGGCAGGCCCAAAGACTTGGGGTCTGGGGATACGTGTCGCGCAGCGCGCACACGGTGGAGTGCAGTGCCTCTGCTGTCCGGTTGACATCCAACGCGTTGTCGCCCGTGACTAGGGCCTCGTACACGTCCTGGGCGACACCGGCTCCGATCGTGTCGTCGACGTGCCACAGCGAGCCGACGACATGGGGGAAGCCCGCGATCTGGAGGGCGCTGACGATGTGGACGGCCTCGTCGGC
This sequence comes from Streptomyces sp. NPDC048275, assembly GCF_040652275.1. NCBI lineage: Bacteria > Bacillati > Actinomycetota > Actinomycetes > Kitasatosporales > Streptomycetaceae > Streptomyces > Streptomyces sp. NPDC048275. Next base: position 27,262 of record NZ_JBEZLR010000026.1, on the reverse strand, counting down.
GAGTTCGGGGCTGGTGCGCAGAGTGTCGCAGGCGGAGAGGTAGGCGAGCTGGACCGACGGCAGCCTGAGCCGGGCGAGGTCGCGGACGGTGAGCGGATGTTCGGCGTGATCGTGCAGGACGAGCCGGCTGGCGGACGGGCGCTCGAGCTCCCCCAGGGCGTGGCAGGCGAAGTGTGCATACGCGTACCGAGGCAGGGCGGAGACCACCGCGGAGTGAGTGGCGGACGCGCCGGTCAGCACCTGAGCGCTGGGCAGCAGCCGGGCGAGGTGTTCGGCTTCACGGCGCGCGGCGGGCAGCGGTGCGAGGCCGCTGGCTTCGCCGACGGCGACGACGAGCGCATCGGTGCCCGCGGGGCGGGCGGCGCGTTGCCGGGCGTGGTGCAGAGCCCGCAAAGTCGGCGTGTACGAGGAGACGACCCGGTCTAACGCACCTGGCGCACCTCCTTGGGGGGTCGCGGCATGCAACGGCAGGGTGCCGAGGACGCCGCCGGGCGCCCACCACACACGGGGCAGCGGTCCGGCGGGGGCGGCCGGGATGCCCAGGTGGTCGAGGACGGGTCCGGTGACCGCTTGCCACAGCCAGGTGAGCGTGTCGCGGACGACTTGTTGTGCGCGCAGGGACTCGGTGCGGGAGGTTCGGGGCGTCTCGATACGCGACAGCGCGTCCTGGAGGGCCTGCCGGCGGGCCGATGTCGTCGCTGGATCCAGCCCAGGGAGTGGTACGGCGTCGATGGATCGCTGGGTGACGACCAGTGCGTCGCTCCCGTACGGGGAGACGTTGACCAGTACCACCGGGCCTGCCGCGGCTGTCGCGCGCAGTTCCCGCTCGTCCCACTCCCGCACCGACCGCAGCAGGCCGAGTTCCGGGTGCTCGGCGCGGATACGCCCGGTCAGCTCTCGCCACTCGGCGGCCAGCCGCTGCCGCAGATCGGCGCCGGCGTCGGGGCCGTGCGCGGCGCCGGGGATCTCTTCTTCGAGGAATCCCTGATCCTGGCTGTCGGTAGCCGTGTCCAGGGCATCCCGGAGTTCTTCGAAGCGGTTGGCGAGGTCCGGGGCCGCCTCCCGGAGCCGGGTCAGATCGCTGTCGGCGTCGAAGGCGTGGGAGAGGAGCACACCCCTGGCCTGTTCGAGCAAACCGACCGCGAGCCCGGGGAGGCCGCAGCGCACCGCGCAGGCCGCCGCTGCGGCACCCAGCCCGACGGCTCGGCTCAGCAGTAACTCCTGGTCGTCGCGGGCGAGATGGCGGGGCGCGACGGAGTTCAGGAGGTCAACCGCCACCGCATAGCCGTCCAATGCGCCTGCCCAGTCACCGAGCTCCGCCTGGAGGTTGCCCCAGAACCGTGCGGCATCCAGGCGCTGGGAAGGGGCGCAATGCTGTTGCAGGGCCCCTTCCTGGTACGCCTCAGCCGCCTTGACCAGGTCGGCTCGAAGGCGGCCCGCCCTCCGGACGACCAGGGCGTGGCCGAGATTCGCCAGTCGCAGGGCGCGCCGGGGGTGGTTGGGCGGGGTGATCTCGATCAGCTGGCGGGCCAGCGTGACCGCCTCGTCCCGGACGTGGTTGCGTGAGCTCGGGAGGCGCGAGCCCGCGGCCACGGCCAGAGCGTTCGGCAGGTCGGGGGAGTTCGGAGGCAGCGCCGCGATCACCATGTCGGCCAGCTTGCGTGCCTCGCGGGCGTCGCCGCGCCGTTGCGTGTGCGCGAAGCGGGTCAACAGGGCGGCGGCGAGGCCGAGGTGCCGGTGGGGCATCAGCGGGTCGCCCTCCGGGGTGAGGGCGAGTGCATCCCTGAAGAGCTTTACTGTCTCGTCGAGTTGGGCGACCAACTCAGGGACGCGCGCAATGGCCAAAGACCGAATGATCCCCACCTTGTCCAGCAGCGTCGCGTGGGGCGCGCGGTCCAGGCCGGGCGATGGCACCGCCCGGCGCCAGCACTCCTGGGCTTCTCGCAGGTCCTCGCCGTCATCGGTCAGCAGGTGCCGCAAACTCAACGCCATGCCCAAGTCGAGCATCCGCGTTTCGAACATCTTGTGCCCTTCGGGGGTAAGTGCCACCGCCTCCCGCTGAGCTCGCACGGCCTCGCTCACCTCCTCTGGGCTTCCCCCCTGCTCGTAGCTGTTCTTCAGCACCTGGCCGAGATGGTGGAGAGCCTCGGGCCGGACCGGGTGGGCCGTCGGCAGGTGCGCGACGGCTTCTCGCAACAGCCGCAGAGCCTCCGCCAGATCCGCGGTGCTTCCTTCCGGATGGTGCTGGTACCGGGCGTATCTGGCTATGGCGGCAGTTTCCAGATCAACCGCGGAGTCAGGCGTCGTCTCCTTCGGTCCGGCAGTTGGGTCTGAGAGGTGCCTGATCGCCGTGTCCAGTTCCGTCGGATCACCGCCGAACAGAGTGAATCGGGCACGCTGCGCGTTGCCCAGGGCTCGGCGTATCGCGGCGGTCTGCTTCGCGTCCCGGGACGCCGGGAGCGCCTCGGTCAGCGCATGGACCGCCTCGTCCAGGTCGTCGGCCCGGCGAGTGCGCTGGCCTCTCAGCAGGAGTGCGATACCCAGGTTGAGCCGTGCAGCCGCCGCTTCCTGAGGAACGCCGGGGACCACCTGGCGGAACAGATCCACAACCTCGTCGTGCCGCTCAAAGTCGCCTTCTTGATCCAGGAGCAGGATCAGCGCGTTTCCCAGTGCGCTGAGGTAGTAGGCCAGGTCCGGGCTCTCCGCAGGCATCTGGGCCAGCACGTCACGCGCGATACCGACAGCGTCGTGCAGGTCTTCTGGGTCGTAGCCCTGCCGGTATCGCTCCAGGAGCTGGATCCCGAGATTACTGAGGGCAGCGAGCCGGTCCGGGGAATCGGACGGGATGCCTTTGAGGGCACGGCGGGCAAACCGGACCCGATCGGCGCCCAGGTCACCGAACGGCCAGGTCATCCCGGCGAGGGTCATCGCGACGGAGAGTCCTTCACTGCGGTCCGCGTACAACGGGTCGTCCTCCGCAGTCGCGAGGACAGACAGAGTGCCGTACCCGATCGCGGAGGCGAGGAGTTTGTCGCGCGAGGGTGTCATGGCGGCGTACTGCGCAGCCGTCTCATAGCCTCGCCGGACATCGGTGGAGGCGTCCGGCGGCGGACTGTGCTGCTGCCCCTCCGCGGCGATCAAGAACGCAACACACTCTCCCGCCCAATCGGCGGGACTGTCGCCATGCCCCGGGTTCGGCCGCGCAGCAGGGTCGATACCCGCGTAGCCCACTGCGAACTCCGGCGGCACGAGCCGTGGATCAACCACCCACACCGGAAAGAGCAGCGCTCCGGCCATGCCTCCGTAGACCCGGCCGTGATCCCCCGAGTCACCCGCCGCGCGAGCAGCACAGAGCCACCCGGCCGCGTGCCGGGCCTCCATATCCGTCGTCGTGTCGGCGATCCTCAGCAGTGCCCGAAGCTCAGCATCCGCCTCGTCGCCGAACACGGCGTCCCTGTTTACACGCATGACGCGATCACGGATCGCCCGGACCAGCCGGTCCCGATCATCCCGCACGTTGCCGAACTCCCCATGCCGACTCCGCCGCCACAGTGGCCAACCTCGACTGTGCTTAATCTGCGGCACACTTGGAGCATGACGGTACAGCCCGATCGCTCTGCAATGGCCCAGAGGACAGCGGCACTGTGCGCCCTGCTCGGCTCGTCGGGCAACGTGCGGCGGCTGCCCGAGGTCCAGGCGGCGGCCGAGCGTGCGCTGACCCTGCTGCGGTCGGGCGCGGACGCCGCCGTGCTGGCGGCTTGCTACGACGACCTGGACCACGTGCTACGCCAGGCCGGGGACGCACGCGGGCTACTCAACGAATCCCGGGGCGCAACTACTCCCGGCGTTGCGACGCACATCAAGGTGGCTGTGTGCCCGGGACAGGCCCGCTGCAGCCGACTGGAACGGGCCCGCGACCTGCTGCCCGCCCCGCACTGTGCGGTCCACGACACCCGTATGCGCAAACGGCGTCTGCGCCCCGAAGAGTGACCCCCGGGCCGCCGACCTCATGAACCCACTCCTCGCCACCCTGGGCAGCAAACTCACCGAACGCTGGCTGAACCTGCTGGTGCTGCCCGGCGCCCTCTTCCTCGCCGTCACAGCCATCGGCACCACCCTGGGGCACCGCCACTGGCACGACGTCGACCGGCTGCGCGCCACCCTGGACGACCTCGCCGCCCGCCCCGCACTCGACCGGACCGGCACCGCCGCACTCCTGGCGGCGCTCGTCCTGCTCACCGCGGCCGCGGCCTCACTCGCCGCGCAGTTCCTCGGCGGCGCGATCGAACGGTACTGGCTGCGCTTCGGCCGGGACCCGCTCTCGCTCGCCCTCACCGCACGACGCGAGCGGCAATGGAAGGAAAGGGACGCGAAAGTCGAGGAGGCCGTCGCACACGCCAACCCGACCGCTGCCGGAGCGAACGGCGCGGTGACGATCCCGAGAAGCACATTTGTGCGGATCCAAGCCCTCACCGAGGCCCGCGACCGCATCGCGCTGTGCAAACCGACCCGCCCCACCTGGTACGGCGACCGCATGCAGGCGACGGCTGACCGCGTCGAGGCCGCCTACGGCGTGGACCTCGCCGCCCTGTGGCCGCGGCTGTGGCTGATCCTCCCCGAGCCCGCCGGACGGCAGATCCAGTCGGCCCGCGACTCCTTCAGCGCCGCGGCCCGCCTCACAGCCTGGGCCGCGGGCTACGCCCTGCTCGCCTGCTGGTGGTGGCCGGCCGCCCTGGTCGCCGTCGGCTGCGGGGCCGTGGCCCGTTCCCGCGCCCGGACCGGGCTGGACGCGCTCGCGGGCCTCATCGAGGCGGCCGTCGACGTGCACGGCCGGGAACTGGCCACTCGCGTCGGCCTGATCACGCCGGACGCGACGGGGCTGCTGACTCATGAGACGGGAGACGGGATGTCGGAGGTCTTCAGAAAGACCGACTGATGCTCATGTACGTCACGGTGGCTTTGGCTCCGTACAGCACAAGTACTGTCACGAGCCGCAGGCGGCTCCATCCCGGTGCTGAGCAGGGAGATTACGACCTGGGCGCCTGAAGCAAGTGGTCACTCGAAACGAGCCGCACCCAGCCATCATCGCCACCCGCCCCTGAACCCCCGCCTCTCATGCTGCGGCCTGGCCACCTCTCATCACGCGGCCAGGCAGTAGGGAAGCCTTGAGACACTCCCGCGCTGGAACAGGTTGACAGACCGCATAACGCCTTCGTTCAGCCAGTACGACCAGGGCGGGTCGTCGTCGTGGGGGCCGCGGGCGTACTCGGTGCGCGCGGTGGTCTTGGACAGGGCACGGGCCGCGCGGGCGTGGAGCATCGACTTCACGCGCGGGGTGGTCTTGCGGGCGGTGGCGTCCTGCGCGGTGCGCACCAGGTCGACGGCTTCCTGGGGGTTGCCCTTGGAGTAGACCTGGATCGCCATGAAGGCGAGGGTGTTGGCGCCGACCTGGTGGTCGCCGGCGCTCGCGGAGGCGCGCAGCGCGGTGATGTAGAAGCGCTGGGCGCGGGCGTGGTGGCCGGTGTCGAACTGGAGCCAGCCGCACATGCGGGCGGACTCCGCGAGCAGGGACAGCAGCCGGTGTTCGAGCGGCCCGTGCTGTCCGGTCTGCGCGGCCAGGCCGTTGAGGAGTTCGTACTCGGCGACGGCGGTCTGGCGTAGCCGGGCGCCCCCGAGGACGTCGTCCAGGCGGCGCAGGTCGTCCAGGCGCTGCTCGAGTACGTCCAGCAGCGCCGGAGTGAGGCGGGTGTTCGCGGCGGCTTTGGCCGGGACGGCGGGTAAGGCGGCGGCCGGTTCGGCGAGCGCGAGACTCCAGCTGGTGGCTAGGCCGCTCAGCGTGGCTCCACTGGCGATGAGAAATCCCCGTCGGTCCTGCATGGAGCCTCCCCGAGCGGCAGCGGCTACTGCTGTCACGGTACCCGCCAGGGTCCAGGGGCTGTCGAGAACGGGACGGTCAACGGGGAAGGCGAGCAGCAGAAAGTCCGGCCATCCCAGCTCGGTGACGGCCTCGCGGGGGATGCCGTGGAGGCGGCCCATGGCGTACCGGGCGGGCAGCTCGGGGGAGTTGACGCCGTTCTCCCAGCGGGAGACCTTCTGCCGGCCCTTGGCCATCCGGCCGTAGCCGAGGGCGAAGTGCACATCGTCAAGGCGGTCCAGGTACTGCGCGCCGGTCAGCCCGAGTCCGGCGCGCAGAGCGGTCAGCGGGTGAGGTAAGAGCTGGTCGGACATCGCGGGTCCCCCTCCGCACGACTTCCTGATGATCCGTCACGGTAGCGAGTCGGGCACGCGCTGTGCAGAACTGCGGGCCACGGTCCGCAACACCTCCGCAACAGCCTTTTCCTTCCCGGCGGCGGGGCGTTGGCGGTGACATGAACGGCATCCCGATCCCCACGCGAGGGAGTGCCGATGTCCGATTCACAGCCGCCGCTGGTGTCCGTGGTCGTCAGCGCCCGCGGCAACACCCAGCAAGTACGGAACCTCCTGGACGCCCTGCAACCGCGCCAACGGCCTGATCAGCATGTTCCGGCCCTGGTCCGCCGAAGGCGTCTCGGGCAAGAACCCCGTCTACCACGTCGGCAAGCTCTACAACCTGGCCGCCGCCGAAGCCGCGCGCCGCCTGCACGAGGAAACGGGGCTGGACTGCGCGGTCGCGCTGGTCTCCCAGTCCGGCCGGGACCTGACCGACCCCTGGCAGGCGATCGTGCAGACCTCCGGCCCAAACCCCATCGGCGCCGCCCGCGTCCGGCAGGTGCTCGCCGACGTCATGGCCGACCTGGGCACGCTGCGCGAGCAACTGCTGGACGGAAAGCTGGCCACCGCATGAGCGCGCCCGCCACCGACGACGTCACCGGGCGGTTCGTGCCCTGCCTCAACCCGGCCACCCTCAGAGGCCTCCCGCTGCCCGAGTTCCTCGCCCTGGCCGCCGGCGCCGGATTCCCCACGGTCGAAGTGTCCGTCCAGCAAGCCCAAGCCCACGGCACCGCCCGGTTATGCGACCTGCTCCAGGAGCTCGGAGTAAAGGTGGCCGCCGCGAGCGGCATCCTGCCCGCCGGCCCCGTCCTGCCCGCCCCACTGCTGGTCGACCCGGACACCTACCGCACCTGCCTGGACGGACTGGACGACCGCCTTCAGGCCATGGCCGCGCTGGGCTGCACCGTCGCCACGACCGTCCTCAACCCCCGCTCCCCGCTCGACACCACCCGGGCGCGGGCCCTCGCACGGGAGCGGATCGCCCAACTCGCCACCGCCGCCGCGGCGCACGGAATGTGGCTCGCCGTCGAAGCCGTCAGCATCCGCACCGGACTGCCTGCTGAGCTCCCGCACCCGGTCGTCGACAACCTGCCCCAACTCGCCGAACTGCTGGACGACACCGGCACGGATCACGCGGGCGTGCTGGTCGACTCCTTCCACTGGGCGGCCGCCGGAGCCGACCCCGCCCACATCACCGCTCTCGGACCCGGCCGCATCACGCACGTGCAGATCGCCGACATCCCGGCCGGCCACACCGCGAGTGTCACCGACGCAGAGCGCCTGTTCCCCGGCGACGGGGCTCTGCCCTGGCCGGCCTTCGCCGACGCCCTGGCCCGGGCCGGGTACGACGGTCCGGTGTCAGTGGAGCTGTTCAACCCCACCGTGCGGTCGCTGCCCGCAGGCGAGATCGCCCGCCTGTCCCACCACGCGGCCACCCGCTGCTGGACCCCCGCGAAGGCAGGCCCCCGATGACCCCCACCCCCACCATCAGCCCCGCCGTACGGCCGTGGCGGCTCGCGGTCGCCGGATGCGGCGCCGCAGCCTTCGGCCTCCACCTCCCGCTCCTCACCCGCTCCGACGCGTTCGACGTGACCGCTGTCGCCGACCGCGACCCCGCACGCGCCCGCACCGCACAACAGCGGTTCGCCGTGCCCCGCACCGCGAGGCGGGTCGGCGACCTGCTCACCGACACCGACGTGCTGGTGATCCTCACCGGCGTGCACGAGGACCTCATCGAGGAAGCCCTGGACGCCGGCGTCCACGTCGTCACCGAGAAACCCGTCTGCCTGGACGCCGTACGCACCCGCAAGCTCGCCGCCCGGGCCCGGGACGCCGGGCTGCTCCTGGAGGTCGGAGCGATGCGCGCCCACGAACCCGCGCTGCACGCGGCCCTCGCCCACGTGCCCGAACCCGCTGGAGGCTGGCTGGTGAAGGCCGACGGCGTTGACGAAGCCGCGCGCCGCCGCCTGCTCCCGGCCGGCTTCGCCCCGTACAACTTCGACCAGGACCCGCCCCAGCCCGTTCCCGACTACCTCGCCCCGCACCAGGTGACGGCGCTGCAGATCCTGCTGTGGCAGGGCTACCACCTGCTGACCGCGCTGCTCCTGGCCGTCCCCGGCACCACCGCCACCGCGTGCAGCCTCGATCCCGCCGGGCAGTCCGTCCACGCGCTCCTGCACGGTCCGGGCGGACAGCCGTTCACCCTGGTCATCTCCGCGACCCCGGCCGGGGTCTTCCGCGAGCAGATCCACCTCGCCGACACGGCCGCGGCCGCCACCGTCGACTTCGCCCGCCCCTACGAACCGGCCGCCGCCACCCGGCTCACCACCGCCGACGGCACACAGAGCGGCTTCGGCGACCCGTTCACCGCCATGTGGGCGTCCGTCGCCGCCCGCCTGTCCGGCCAGCACCCCGCAGACCTGCCGACCAGCGCCGACCTCGCCCTGCGCGTCGAAGACCTCGCCCTTGCCCTGGCCGGCCTCACCCGCACACGGAAGGAAGCCCGATCGTGAACGCCCCCGTACTGGTCCTGGACGGCCCGCCCGGAGCGGGCAAAACCTCCCTGCTCGCCCGCATGGTGTGCGCCCTGGGCGACGACACCCTCTGGTTCACCGAGCCCAACGCCCGCCTGTCCTGCGGCCTCGCTGCACCGGTGCACCCCAGCCCGGCCGGACACACCTTGTGGTTCCTTCGGCACGAACTCGACAAGGCCCGCGCCATGCAGCGCCTTGCCGCAGACCCCGACACCCGCCTGCTCATCTCCGACCGCAACCACCTCGGAGCCCTCGCCTACTGCTACGCCACCCGCGCAGAGGACTCCCTGCCCTACCGCACGGCCCGCGACTTCTACGCCCGCCGGATCGCCCCCGAACTCCCGGAGACGGTCCTCACCGCGATCCTCCTGGTCAGCCCCGACCAGAGCCTGACCCGCCGCGGCAACGTCGCCGTACTCCCGCGCTGGAAGCAGTGGTTCGACGAAGGCCTCCTTCAGCGGCTGCACCGCTTCTACACCGACATCGCGCCCTCGCTGTGCCCCACCCCGCCGACGGTCATCAACACCGACGGCGCCACCCCGGAGACCGTCCTCGCCCAGGTCGCCGGAGTGCTCGCGGACGCCGGCCTCGATCAGACCGCGCGACGCCTAATGGGAGCTACGGAGCCGGCGAATGCTCGGTTCCGTAGCCGCCAGCAGGTGAGCACTATCGACGCCGGAAGCTGTGACTTCTGAGGTCAGACCGTGCCCCTGCTGGTGGCCGGGAGGCTGTGGACCGACCGCGCAGGCGACGAGTTTCCACGCTTCGAAGCGCCGGTCCCGACCGCGGCCCGCACTCTCACCGAAGACACCGAGCTTCGAGGCTGCTTCATGGGAAAGGGCGACCGTGTGATCCTGAACTGGACGGCGGCCGACCGCGACCGGAAAGGTTCCCCGATCCCGACGTTCTGGACCTTCGTTCGGGACAATCTCTCCAGGCATGTGGCCTCCGGGGCTGGGATCCACCGCTGCCTCGGGGCTCACCTCGCACGTCGCGAACTCCGCCTCGCGATCGTGGCGGTCTGAGCTTGTTCTTCATGGCCTGAGCTGGTCACGTTCGGCGATGGTCTCGGGCCGCCTGGCCGTTTTGCCCACGTCGTAGCGGGTGGCGGGGTGACGGTTCTTCGAGCCGAGCGGTCTGCCTGGGCCGGGCCGGTTGGGTTTCGGTGCACGGGCGTCGGCGTGGGGAGGTACCCGACACCTTCGGCGGACAGTCCCACAGGGTCTCCCGCGCGGGCACGAGAGGCGAACGCCGAGGCGGGGCCCGCGTCGCCGTGCAGGGCGAACTCGATGTCCAGTTCGCACTCGTCGGGACGGAAGGCGCGCACGGTGTTTGCGCACCCAGGGGCGGGTGGCCGGCCGCATGACCAGGTACTGCGCCAGCCAGCCGTTGTGCGAGGCGGTTGGCATGGCGAGTTCCTGCTGGCAGTCGCGGCGGAAGAACAGCCGGCAGGCCTGGCCGAACCCCATGGGGGTGAAGTCCGCCAGGTCGGGGCCCTGGATGGTGGGGTGACAAAGCTCGGGCTCGTGCGTTCGGTGCGCGAGACCGCGGCGCGGAGCATCCTCCGCTGGGCCGGCGCCTGGACCAGGCTGGGACGGGCACCGAGATCGACGCGGGCAGGTTCGTGACGGTCGGCCAACGGGCTCACACTGTGAGCACGTCGCGGGCCCTTACCGGCTGGCCCGTCTCGAAGGACTGGTTCGCCGCCAGCCCCGTGACGAGGGACCGGGCTCCGTCGGCCGCGTCGGCTGCCCGGCCCAGGGGATCCGGGGCACGCTCTCCGAAGAGGTCGGCGAGCATGCGTACGTCTCCGCCGCCGTGGCCGCCCTCGCCAGTGGCGACCTTCAGCTCGCGCGGACGCTCCCAGAACCGGCGCAGCAGCAACTCGGTGCGCCCTGCCCCGTCGTCGGCCAGCTCACCGTGCAGGACCGCGGAGGTGCCGTCCGTCCGCACGTCGGGGCGGGTCCAGGTGGACTCCTCGACCAGCAGCTCAAGGCGTCCCTCGCTGCCGCTGAAGGCGATCCGGTAGCCCTCCCAGGGCGAGTAGGCGGTGAGGTGGTACGTCAGAGTGGCACCGGAGGCGTAGCGGACGAGGACCGCCATGTCGTCCTCGATGGTCACTCCGGGTGCGAAGACGTTTTGGTCGCGGTGGTAGCCGTCCTCGTGCTCGGCATCCAGATACAGCGACTTGAGCACGGGCGAGTCGGCCAGGCGTACGGCGAAGGGGTCGCCGTCGGCCGCCGGGGAGCCGTGGGCGCGGGCGTAGGGGCGGGCCAGACCGCGGCGCCGGCCGGCCTCGTCGCCGTAGAAGAAGAGGCCGCCCTGCGCGTACACGGTCTCGGGCTCGCTGCCCAGCCACCAGTTGACCAGGTCGAAGTGGTGCGTCGCCTTGTGCACCATCAGGCCGCCGGAGTTGGCCTTGTCGCGGTGCCAGCGGCGGAAGTAGTCGGCGCCGTGCCGTAGGTCGAGCAGCCACTCGAAGTGCACCGAGCCGACCTCGCCGATCTCACCGGCGGCGAGGCTCTCGCGTACGGCCGAATGCACCGGGTTGTAGCGGTAGTTGAAGGCGACCCGCACCTCGCGTCCGGTGCGTCGCTGGGCGTCGAGGATGCGGCGGGCGCGGTCGGCGTCGGTGGTCATCGGTTTCTCGGTGACGACGTCGCAGCCCGCTTCCAGGGCCTGGACGATGTAGCGGTCGTGGGTGCGGTCCACGCTGCACACCACGACGAGGTCGACGCGTTCGCGGCGCAGCATCTCCGTGAAGTCATCGGCCGGGTAGGCGGGCACGGAGGTGTCGAGCCAGCCGTTGTGGACGGCTGTCCGGTGGGCGTTGATATCGCAGAGGCCGACCAGCTCGATCCGGTCCGCGTAGGGAGCGTTCGGACCGGCGAGCGCCTGGGTGAAGAGCCGGGCGCGGGCACCCAGTCCCACTATGGCGCAGCGGCGGCGGTGTGTGGTGCCCGAGGTCATGCGGTCTCCGTTCGGGAAGGCGGGAACGACAGCGGCCGCCAGGTGTCGGCGGCCGTGGCGGCGAGAGCGAGTGGGCCGAGCACGATCAGCAGGAGGACGGGGGACATGGCGAGCAGCACGGCGGCTGCCACCACGGACCCGGCCAGCAGCGCGAGGACGAGCGGCTGTTGGGGCATCGAGCGGAACACGGCGATGCCGACCGTCCGCCAGGCGGTGGCCTCGCGCCAGCCGGCCGCGCACCGCAGCGCCAGCGCCGCCACGACTGCGGTGGCCACGGCGACGGGGGCGCCCAGGCCGGGCCCGTGGGCGTCCAACGCGAGTGCGTCCAGCCACAGCAGGGCCAGCACGGCGCTCGGGACCAGCCAGACGGCGTACCCCGAGCGCAGCACCCGGCGAAACGCCGCGATCAGCTGACTTAGTGTCATTTCTGATCCGCCGTAGGCCTGTTGGCGCAGCACCGTGCAGCCGGCGACCAGGGCCGGGAAGGCGGTGACCACCGGGAGCGAGCAGACCAGCAGGAACACGCCGAGCAGCAGACAGTCGGCGAAGGGAGCGAACCAGGAACGGCGCATGTCGGCGTCACCCCTTCAGCCCGGACGTCTGGACGCCCTCGACCAGCAGCCGCTGGAAGGCGAGGAAGAACAGCAGCACGGGGACGAGCGTGAGCACGGACATGGCGAACATCGGGCCGTAGGCGGCGCTGCCGGACTGGTCGACGAACATCCGCAGGCCCAGCTGGAGTGTGTAGGTCTGCGGGTCGGCGAGATACATGAGCTGGGGGAGGAAGTCGTTCCAGCTCCAGATGAACGAGAAGATCGTCGTGGTGACCAGGGCGGGCTTGAGCAGCGGCATGATGACGTGCCAGAAGGTGCGGTACGGGCCGCAGCCGTCGAGCACCGCCGCCTCGTCGAGTTCGCGGGGCAGGCTCCGGATGAACTGGACGATGAGGAAGACGAAGAACGCCTCGGTGGCCAGGAACTTCGGCAGGATCAGCGGCAGGTAGGTGCCGACCATGCCCAGCTTCTGGAAGATGATGTACTGCGGGATCAGTACGACGTGCAGCGGCAGCATGAGCGTGCCGATCATGACCGCGAAGTACAGGCCGCGACCGCGGAAGCGGAGCCGGGCGAAGGCGTAGGCGGCCAGCGAGCACGACAGCACGTTGCCGACGACCGTGCCGACCGAGATGAGCAGCGAGTTGCCGAACAGCCGCCACAGCGAGATGCCGCTGACCCCGTCGGCCGCCTTGGCGTAGTTGCCCGGGGTGAAGACCTCGGGGACGGGGTTCAGATTCGAGATGATCTCGGTGCCGGACTTCACCGACGCGGTGAGCAGCCACAGCACCGGGTAGAGCAGGACGAGCCCGATGGCCACGCAGACGATGTGCCAGAGCGCGCCACGCAGGGGAGCGGTGGCCGTGGCCGTGGGTGCTGCTGTGGTGGTCATGACGCGTCCTCCTGTCCGTAGAAGACCCACATTCGGGAACTGCGGAAGACGAGGAACGTGACCAGTGCGATGACGGCCAGCAGGACCCAGGCCATCGCGGAGGCGTATCCCATGTGGAAGTTGGTGAAGGCCTGTTCGTACAGGTAGAGCGAGTACAGGAGCGTCGAGTCCGAGGGGCCTCCGGTACCTCCGCTGATCACGAACGCGGAGGTGAAGGACTGGAAGGAGTGGATGATCTCCAGGATCAGGTTGAAGAAGAGGACCGGCGTCAGCATCGGCAGGGTGATGGAGAAGAAGGTGCGCATCCGGCCGGCGCCGTCGATCGAGGCCGCCTCGTACAGCTCTTTCGGTATCTGTGTCAGCCCGGCGAGGAAGATCACCATGGGGGCGCCGAACTGCCAGACGGTCAGCGTGATCAGTGGGTACAGGGCGTAGTCCGGATTGTCGGTGAGGCCGCCGATATGCAGACCGAAGAAGGCCATGGAGCGGTCGGTGAACCCGCCAGTGGCGAACAGGGAACGCCATACCAGGGCGACGCTGACACTCGCGCCGAGCAGTGACGGGGCGTAGAACGCGGCACGGTACAGGCCGACGCCGCGGCGGGCTCGGTTCAGCAGCAGCGCCACGGCGAGCGCGGCGGCGAGCTTGAGCGGGGCACCGACGAGGACGTATCGCAGGGTGACGCCTATGGAGGCGAGGAACCGGTCGTCCTCCAGCATGTACCGGTAGTTGGCCAGGCCGACCCAGTGCGGGGCGGTGAAGAGGCCGTAGTCGGTGAACGACAGGTACAGCGAGGCGAGCATCGGCCCCAGGGTCAGTGCGACGATGCCGATCAGCCAGGGGGCGAGGAAGACATGTGCCGAGAGGGCGGGTGAACGGCGGCGTCCGGCCGAGGAGTTGTCGTCGGTGACGCCGCCGCGTGGTCGGCGCAGCGTGCGAGGCGTGGCGGTTGCCTGGGCCATCGTGGGTTGCTCCTCCACAGTGAGGATGGATGACGGCGGCAACGTTTGCATGCGTCTCTGGCTGCGGCAAGAGGGGCGACGTGACCTATTCATTCCCTGTTTCTTTGGGAGTTGGCATTGACGCGGCTCCATCGGCCCGCGTAACTTCCGGGCCATCCAGAAACAAGATGGCAACGTTTGCACTGCTCCTCCGCCCCTGCTCCGGTTCTCCCGCCGCCCCCCCTCCCCGTCGAGCGAAGGCCCGCGATGCCAGCAATACGCCGTATGCCCACCTCTGCCTCCACCCCGCCCTCGCCCCCGCCCTCGCCCTCGCGCCGCCGGGTGCTCACCTCGCTCGGCGCCCTCGGTCTTGGCGCGGCCACCGCCGGCTGCGGCGCCGGACAGACGTCTGCCGATGGCACGGTGACGCTCAACTTCCAGTGGTGGGGCGGCGACGACCGCAATGTCGCCACCGCCAAGGCGATCCGGCTCTTCGAGCGCCGCCATCCGAAGATCAAGGTCACGACCTCGTTCAGCGGATACCAGGCCTACTTCCAACGGCTCGCCACGCAAGTCGCGGCCAACAGCGGCCCCGACGTGCTGCAGATGGACTACTACGAGCTGCGCGCGTACGCCGCCGACGGACTGATCGCCAACCTGGACGGATCCGAGTTCTCCGGCGTCTCTCTCGGCCAGATACCCCGCAACTATGTGAACGGCAACCGGCTGGGCGACAAGCTGTACGCGGTGCCCACGGGGATCTCCACCCAGGCGCTCTTCGTCGACCCCGCGATCTGGCGCAAGGCGGGCATCGGCCTCCCGAAGGCCGGCTGGACCTGGGACGACCTCCTGGCCGAGGTGGGACCGGCCCTGAAACGGGCCGCGCCCGACAGGGCCGCGATCACCGACTTCGGCGGCTACAGCGAGACGTTCAACGTCTGGCTCGTCCAGCGCGGCAAGTCGATCTACAAGGCCGACGGCTCGCTCGGCTTCACCGTCGCCGATCTCACCGCGTTCTGGGAGCTGACCGCACGACTGCGGGACAAGGGCATCTTCACCCCGCCCAACGTGACCGCCTCCTACGACGGTTCGACGGACAGTTCCCCGCTGGTACGCAAGCTGGCCACCGCCGAGTTCAACATCACCTCCACCGCCACGCCCTACTTCCAGGCCTACGGCGACGTCGCGGCCATCCCCTTCCCCACCCTCTCCTCCGGCGCGCCGCTCGGGCTGACCGCAGGCGCGGGAGCGATGTGCGTACAGCAACGCTGCGCACACAAACGGGAGGCGGCGCTGCTACTCGACTTCCTGCTCAACGATCCGGCCGCGGGCGGGATCCTCGGCGTGGTGCGCGGACTGCCGCCCAACCGGGGGGTCATGGACCGTCTCGCCTCCAGTCTCACGGGCGGTGACCGCGTCGTGTACGAATACGTGGTCGCGCTGGAGAAACGGTTCGCGTCGGCTCCCGTACCCCCGTCCGGTTCCGATGAGGACAAGCTGGAATTCAGGCGGGTCTACGAGGATCTGCTCTTCGGCAAGCAGGACGTACGGGGGGCCGCGGCCAAGATGGTCGACAAATACCACACGACCGTCCCTCAGGGCTGAGTTGCGTACCGGAGGCTGTCGCGCATGATCATTCGGGAACTACGGGTCACCCCTACAGCCTTCCGAGATCCCCCACTCCTCAATGCCGACGGCGTGCACGAACCCCATGTGTTGCGCGCGGTCCTCGAATTGGTCGTGGACGACGGCCGCGGCGGAGAAGTGACGGGCCTGAGCGAGTGTGTCGGGCACGCCTGGCAGCTGGACTGGCTGGAGTTGGCGGGCTCGCGCCTGTCCGGCACCGGTGTGTACGAGACGGCGGGGCTGTCCCGGCTGGTCGGGGAACTCCTGGCCGGGCGCGCGGATGGCGTCGCGTACGGGCCCGACGCACCCTGGCGGCGCTGGGCCGACCGTACCGGCTCGACCGGGTCTCGCGGGCCGGCCCCGATTCCCGCGCCCGCCTTCGACGTACGGCGTGTGTACGCGGCGCTGGAGGTGGCGTGCCTGGACGCGCAGGGGCAGCTGGCGGGCGTACCGGTGGTCGACCTGCTGGGCGGCCGGGTTCGCGACGCCGTCCCCTGCAGCGGCTACCTGTTCTACAAGTGGGCCGGACACCCGGGCGCGGGCGAGGACGAATGGGGTGCGACTCTGGACCCGGGAGGCATCGTCGCCCAGGCGAAGCGCATGGTGGACCGGTACGGATTCCGGTCACTGAAGCTGAAGGGCGGGGTCTTCCCGCCTGACGAGGAGATCGCGGCGGTCCAGGCGCTGCGCGCCGCGTTCCCGGACCACCCGCTGAGGCTCGACCCGAACGCCGCCTGGACCCTGGAGACCGCTCTGTGGGCGGTCCGCGAGCTGGAGGGTGTCCTCGAATACCTGGAGGACCCGGTGGCCGGCGTCGAGGATATGGCTGCCGTCGCTGCGCGTACTTCGCTCCCGCTCGCCACGAACATGTGCGTGACCTCGCTGGAGACCGTACGCCCCGCACTGGAGCGTGGAGCCGTACGGATTGTGCTCGGCGACCACCACATCTGGGGCGGGCCGCGCGCCACCGTCGCGCTCGGTGCCGTGTGCGAGGCCGTCGGCTGGGCGCTGTCCATGCACTCCAACTCGCACCTCGGGATCAGTCTCGCCGCCATGACCCACGCGGCGGCGGCCACGCCCGCGCTCGACCACGCCTGCGACACGCACTACCCGTGGAACGCGGCGGAGGACGTAGTGGTGCCGGGCGCGCTGACGTTCATCGATGGATCGGTGCAGGTGCCGCGCGGTCCGGGACTCGGCGTCGAGCTCGACCGCGCCGCGGTGGACCGGCTGCACGCCACGTACCTGTCGCTGGGACGCGAGCACCGCGACGACGTGGCGTATCTGCGCAGCGTGGTACCGGAGTTCGACCCGACGCTGCCCCGGTGGTGAACTCTGGTTGGCCAAGGACATGGAGGAAACATGACCGCACCCCTGTTCAGGGACCCCATCCACGACGGTGCGGCGGATCCCACCGTCATCTGGAACCGCGCCGAACGCCAGTGGTGGATGGTCTACACGAACCGCCGGGCCGACGCGCCCGGCTCGCGCCAGTCCTGGTTCCACGGCACCGACCTGGGTGTCGCGTCCTCTGCCGACCGGGGAGCGAGCTGGACCTACCGGGGGACCGTCCCCGGTCTGGAGTGGGAGTTCGGCCGGAACACGTTCTGGGCCCCGGAGATCCTCTGGCACGAGGACCGATACCACATGTACGTCAGCTACATCCGCGGTGTCCCCGCCTACTCGGGCCGGGACACCCGCACCATCCATCACTACACCTCGGCCGACCTCGTGCGATGGGAGCACCACGGGCCGATCTCCCTCGACACCAGCCAGGCCATCGACGCCTGCGTCCACCCGAAGCCCGGCGGCGGATTCCGCCTCTGGTACAAGGACTCGGTCGCTGGCCAGCACACCTACGCGGCCGACAGCGACGACCTCTACACCTGGCGCACTGTTGGCCCGGTGATCACGGAGATCCCGCACGAGGGGCCGAACGTCTTCGAACTCGGCGGACACACCTGGCTCGTCATCGACGCCTGGGACGGCCAGCGGGTCTACCGGTCGGACGACCTGGACACGTGGGAGCGCCGCGGGATCATCCTCGACAAGAGCGGCTCACGCCCGGACGACCAGGGCCCGGCCCTGCACGCCGACGTCGTCGTGCACCCGAACCGCCAGGAGCCCGGCGGCCCCGGCGACTCGGCCACGATCTTCTACTTCACCCACCCGGATCGCGAGGGCCGCGACGAGGAGACGTACGCGGACCGCCGGTCGGCCATCCAGGCCGCCACACTCCGCGTCGCAGACGGGACGCTGGTGTGCGACAGGGACGCGGACGACGAGATCGACCTCGGCATACCGGACGACTGAGGCCCTGAGGCCTCCAGGAACTCGGTGCGCGGTCGCGCGGTCCGCTACGGCTGCCCGATCGCCGCCGTCGACCCGCGCACCACCAGATGCGTCGGCAACACCCGCTGCAACGGCTCGACATCCTCGCCCGCCGGGGTACCGAGAATGCGGAACAGCAGATCGACTGCGGCCCGCGCCGCATGCGCCTTGGGTACATGGACCGTGGTGAGCGGCGGCGCGGCCATCCCGGCCAGCGCGATGTCGTCGCAGCCCACCACACTCATCTCGTCCGGCACCCGCACCCTGCGCGCGGTGAACCGGCTGATCAGACCGAAGGCGACGATGTCGTTGAAGGCCACCACCGCGGTCGCCCCGCTGGCCAGCACCACGTCGGCGGCGCCGGTGACGCCGCCGTCGAAGTGCGGGGCCACGCTGCCGACCTGGATGATCTCGACCTTGTCGGACGTCGACATGGCGTCGATCCCGGCGGCCCTCTCCTGCGCGGTCCACGTGCTGCGGGGGCCGCCCACATAGGCGATGCGGCGATGACCGAGGGCATGCAGGTGGGTCAGCGCGTCCGTCATGCCCTCGACCAGGTCGGCGGTGACACTGGCGAAACCGGGCTCCTTGCGGTGCAGCAGGATGATCGGCTTGTCGGTGACGCGGTTCAGTGAGCGCAGTTCCTCGCTGCTCAGCTGCGGAGCGGCCAGCACCAGGCCGTCCACCTCGGGGGTGAGCGTCCGGATCGCGTCCATCTCCAGGCCCTCGTCCCGTTCGGTGTCGCTGACGAACACCGTGTGGCCCAGTCCTCGGGCACGGGCTTGTACGCCCTTGCAGATGTCCGCGAAGAACGGGTTGAGCAGGTCCGGGACGATCACACCCACATGTCCCGTACGACCGGTGATCAGGCCCCGCGCGGCCCGGTTCGGCCGGTAACCGAGCCGATCCGCGGCGGCCCGTACCCGCTCGCGCGTGACCTCACTCACCGTCCCCCCGGGCGCGAGCGCCCGGGATACCGTGGACGGGGAAACCCCGGCCTCCTTCGCGACTTCCCGAATCGTCACCTGCACGTGCCGAGGTTGACACCCTTGCCCGCGAGCGTCAACGCGTGATCGCGAGCAGGTTCTGCACCCCAATGTCGAGGAACTGCTTGATCACGACCGTGTGGGCGTGCGGTGGGAGACAGGCTGAACGGCAAGGTGGCGCTGATCTCCGGCTCCACCCGGCGCAAGGAGTCCGGCGCCATCGCCTTCAACATGGTGCTGCTCGCCCTCGCGGTCGTCGTCGCCTGGGGCCGCTTCGGCCCGTACGCCTTCTGAACCCCCTTCTCAACCGTAGATCCCCCACTGGTGACAGGAGTTTGTGTCATGCAGATCCGTTTGCTCGGCTACCTCGGCTTCGAGTCCCCCCGCCAAGAGGCCGATCAGTAGCTGGGCGGCGATGGTGCCGAGCTGCCCGATCATCAGCATCGGACACCGGTTTTTCCTCCGCAACAGGTAGATGCCGACGAAGGTGGCGAGCGGCTAAACGAGGAGGGGGCCGAGGTTAACAGTCGCGCTCTACTGGTGCGCTCTAGTAGGAGTACTATCACTCTGTTCAAATGTCATGTCAATAGATTGTTGCCGGGAGATTTCCTAGCCGCCTGAGCTTGTACGGGAGACGAGCGGGTGCCGGTAGCACGGGAGGACGGTTCACGCGTGGACTCAACGGGTAAACGGCGGCCCACGATGGCGGACGTCGCTGCCAAGGCGGGGGTGTCGAGGGCGTTGGTCTCTATCATTTTCCGCAACCAGCCAGGGGCGAGCCGGGAGACCCGCGACCGGGTACTGCTCGTCGCCGACCAGATCGGCTACCACCCCGACAGTGCTGCCCGGCTGCTTGCGCGGGGCCGCAGCCGCACGCTCGGTGTGATGTTCACCGTGCACCAGCCCTTTCAGGCAGACCTTGTCGAGGGCATCTACCCGGAGGCCGAGCGCCTTGGCTACGAGGTCCTGCTCTCCGCCAACGCACCCGGCCGCAACGAGGCCAAGTCGATCGAGGCGCTGCTCAGCCACCGTTGCGGGGCGCTGATCCTGCTTGGGCCGGCGGCCGGCACCACGGACCTGGATGCCCTGGGCCACCGCACAGCGACCGTTTCGGTCGGTCGGAGGGTGCCGGGCGCGCACGTCGACAGCGTCCGTTCGGCCGAGAGTAAGGGCGTTCGGCAGGCCATGGCCCATCTCGTCGAGCTGGGCCACCAGCGCATCGTGCACGTCGACGGTGGTAGGCAGTCCGGCTCGGTGGAGCGGCGCCGCGCCTACCGCGACGCGATGCGTCGAGCCGGCCTGACCGGGGAGATCCGGGTGATTCCGGGCGCTCATGACGAGGACGCGGGCATCGAGGCTGGGCGCCTGTTGCTTGCAGAACGTGACCGGGGGCTCGCTCTGCCTACGGCCATTCTCGCGGGCAATGACCGGTGCGCGATGGGCCTGTTGATGACCTTTACCCGGGAGGGCGTGGACGTCCCCGGCGAGGTGTCGGTCGTCGGCTACGATGACAGTCACCTGTCGCATGTGATGCCGATCGGGCTGACGACGGTTCGTCAGGATGCGGTTCTCATTGCCGAGTACGCGGTGCGGTTCGCTGTGGAGCGGCTGGAAAGCGGTGAGTTGGAGCCGCGTGAGGCGGTGCTGGATCCAAAACTGGTGGTACGGGGGACGAGCGGGCCGCCGCGGGAAGGGTGACCTGTACACCTCCAGCGCCGCGGCGAGCGTTCTTCTCTCCGCGAGCAGCGACTCGAGGCGATGGCGAGCGGTATGCGCGCCAGTCGATGTCTACAAGCGGCGGGAGCTTCCGCAGGGCTTCGGGCAGCTCAACGATGCCGCGCTGGACGTACCGTCGCGGGCCCACCGCAGGACGGCAGCGCGGCCCAGACGCCACTTGTCGCAGAACTGCGAGAGGAAGTCGTCGAAGCGATCGCCGCCTACGCTGGCTTCCCCGCCGCACTCAACGGCATGACTGTCGCCCGCGAGGTGTTCTCTGAAAACCCTGCCGGATGGCGAATCTCTGCGTCAGAGGGTCAGGTGGTCCAGCACCAAGCAGTCGAGTGCCATGGTGGGGCTCGGTGGTAAAGGCGTGGTTGATCGCCTCGCGGGCAACAGCCACTACGTACGCCGTCGAACACACCGAGCAGCCGTTCGAACTCGGCCCGGTACTACTCCTGCTCCAGTCGTTCCTGGCCCTTATGGTGCAGGAATCTCGATACCCGCCGCCACGAATGCAGAACCGCATAAGAGCCCCGCTTTCGGCGTCCCCAGGCCGGTTGAGCGGGGCTCGTCGTTTCGTAGCGACTCGGCGGTTCTGGCCGGGGTGGTGACACCCAGAGTGGCCGAAGTGCACATCCTACGGACCAACCTAGTCGCATCCGGTCACCTGTGTGGCGGCTGGCCGCTTCCGGCCCGCAGCCCTCCGTCGACTGGCAGGACTACACCGGTGACGAACCGCGCGTCGGAGCCGGCGAGGAAGGCGATCACGTCAGCGACCTCGGCCGGCTCGGCTGCCCGGCCCATCGGGATGCGCCGCAGAAACTCCGCGACATCCTCCGGTGGGATGTCCGCGGTCGCGTCGGTGGAGGTCAGCGACGGAGCGACGGCGTTGACCCGCACCCCCTGCGCGGCAAACTCGACCGCCAGTGAACGGGTCAGGTTGACCACCGCACCCTTGGCCGTGTTGTAGATGGTCATGCCTCGGTCGCCGCCGAGGCCAGCCACCGAGGCGACGTTGACGACGTTCCCACGATGTTCCATCAGGAACGGCAACACCGCCTGGGTGACCAGTACGACGGACTCCACGTCCGCTGCCATCACCTCGCGCCACTCGGACACGGACACGGCAGGAAACACCCCACTCCGTGAGATCCCGGCGTTGTTGACGACCACGTCGATACGCCCGAACGTCTGCATGGTCGCCGAGACCATGGCCTGCACCGAGTCGATGTCCGTGACGTCACAGATCGCAACCAGCGCGCCAGAACCGCTGATCAGCCCGGCGGTCTCCTTCAACGCAGACTCGCGTCGGCCGGCGAGTGTGACGCGGTAGCCGTCAGCGGCCAACCGCAGTGCCGTCGCCCGTCCGATTCCCGAGCCGGCGCCGGTAACAATCGCGACGCGGCTCTCGCCGCTGTCGCGATGTATGCGGTTGTGCTGCACAGCGTCTCCTCGCACTCGTGGACACGCCTCTGAGCGAGGCTTTCCGTTGACGTGAGCCTGCCGGGGTCGATCCTGGCAAACCTCTACTTGACCGGCCAATGACAATACGTCAACGATCCAGGACGGGGACCTTGGAAAAGCGTGGGTCAATCGGCCACCGGTCTCCCAAGACCGTCGGAGGGGTTCGCCCTCGGGCATGGCCACAGCCGTAACGCGATCTACGCCCGGCCCGCCTGCCACCAGGCCGCCTACAGGGCCCGCAAGCAGGTACGAACGGCTTCTGGTTCTCGTAGCGAGCGAGGGGTCCTGGTCGCCGTGCAGCAGGAGCGTCGGGCAGGTGATGCGGTGCTTGCCCGGGTCGAAGCGCAGGCCGTCCATGACCTCGGCCACTCGGCCCAGGAGGATCGCAGCCCCAAGGCTTCGACCGCATTGACCTCTCCGCGCCCCGGAGCGGTGGCGGAAAGCAAGACGCATGGCCCATCCGCTCGGCCTCCGGGTAGACGCCCCGCCAAGGTCCGCGTGGAAGGGGTGGCGCAAGGCGATCGTCACGCCCAGCAGGCGGCTACGGCCACGTGCGAGCAGCCGGCCGCCTGGCGGGGCGGTAGCCGATCTCGTCGGCGACCCATACCACGCGCTCCCTGCCGTCGCGGCAGCATCCGCCGTGGTGGGACACTGCCCGCTCGACACATCCACCGGTCCGCCCTCCTTCTGTGGCCACCCGAGACCAAGGCATGGTCAGCGTCCCTTGCCCCTTGCTCGCGCAGCGCCTCGACGCCCAGAAAGTTCGTGGCGAAGCTATTGACATGACATTTGAATGACGCCATCGTACCGCTCTAGAGCGCGCTAGTAGAGCGCTCGAAATCAGTCTGTCATCCCCACCTCACATCTCGGGGTCAGCGGGAGCCGAGAGGACACCATCGTGAAACTGTTTGAAGTGCCTGCGGGGGGGACGCATCGGAGCGGGCGCTTCGCTCGGCGAAGCTCCCGATTGATCGACGTCGCCCCCTATGGCTAGGGCACCAACCTGTTCCCCCACCCTTGCCGAACTCCACCCCTGAAACAACACATGACAGGAGACGGCCATGGACGTCAAGGACGACGCCACCCAGGCCCGAATGCCATCCACCCTCGTCGACGACGCCCCGCCACCCGTCCGTCGGCGGCTACGGATCATCACCGTCATCGCCACCTTCGGCGGACTCCTCTTCGGCTACGACACGGGCGTCATCAACGGCGCCCTGCCGTACATGACCGACGACCTGGGCCTGACCCCGTTCACCGAGGGCCTGGTCACCAGCTCGCTGCTGCTCGGTGCGGCGTTCGGCTCGCTCTTCGGTGGCCGGCTGTCCGACGCGCGCGGCCGGCGCGGCAACATCCTGCTCATCGCCGTGGTGTTCTTCTTCGGAACGCTCGGCTGCACCCTGGCCCCGAACACCGAACTGATGGTCGTGGCACGCTTCGTGCTGGGACTCGCCGTCGGTGGTGCCTCGGTGACCGTGCCGGTGTACCTGGCGGAGATCTCGCCCGCCGAGCGCCGTGGTCGCCTGGTCACCCGCAACGAGCTGATGATCGTCAGCGGTCAGCTGGCGGCGTTCACCTTCAACGCGATCATCGCCAATGTCGGCGATGAGTCGGCCAGCATCTGGCGCTGGATGCTCGTCGTCGCGACCCTGCCCGCGGTAGCGCTGTGGTTCGGCATGCTGGTCATGCCGGAGAGCCCGCGCTGGCTCGCTTCGAAGGCCCGGTACGCGGACGCGCTGGCAGTCCTGAAGCAGGTCCGCTCCGAGCAGCGGGCCGAGGCCGAGCTCAGCGAGGTCACGGCGATGGCCGTCGAGGACGAGAAGGCGAAGCTCGGCGGCTGGGACGACCTGAGGGTGCCGTGGGTGCGCAAGCTGGTCCTGGTCGGCATCGGCATCGCGATCGTCATGCAGATCACGGGCGTGAACACGATCATGTACTACGGCACACAGATCCTCACCGACGCCGGCTTCGCCGCGGACAGCGCGCTGACCGCGAACATCGCCAACGGCGTGATCTCCGTGCTGGCCACCTTCGTCGGTATCTGGCTGCTCGGCCGCGTCAACCGGCGCCCGATGCTGATGATCGGTCAGCTCGGTACCATCGCAGCCCAGTTGCTGATCGGCGTGTTCTCCCTGGTGCTGCCTGCCGGTGACGGCCGCGCGTTCGCGGTTCTCGCCATGACCGTCACCTTCCTCGCCTTCCAGCAGGGCGCGATCTCCCCCGTGACCTGGCTGATGCTTTCCGAGATCTTCCCGCTCAAGATGCGGGGCTTCGGTCTGGGCATAGCCGCCTTCGCCCTGTGGATCACCAACTTCCTCATCGGGCTGGGCTTCCCGGTCCTGGTCGACGCAGTCGGCGTGTCCAACACCTTCTTCGTTTTCGTCGCCCTGGGTGTCCTCGCGGTGACCTTCGTGAAGCGGTACGTGCCCGAGACGCGCGGCCGCACGCTCGAAGGCCTGGAGCACGAGCTCAAGGCACGTTTTTCCTGAACACTCCCCGCCCGGGGCACATGCGCCCGGGGCGTAGAAAGGAACCCCCATGACTATGCGCGTAGGAGTGATCGGGGCCGGCTGGATCGGTCAGGAACACATCCGTCGTCTCACTGAGACCGTGACCGGCGCCCAGGTCACCGCGGTCACCGATATCGACGCCGCGCGCGCCGAGGAGGCCGCGGCCCGGGTCGGCGCCCGGGTGTTCGCGAGCGGCGGTGAACTGATCGCGGCAAACGACGTCGACGCGGTGCTCGTCACCTCCTGGGGCCCCACCCACGCGGAGCACGTGCTGGCCGCGATCGCTGCCGGCAAGCCGGTCTTCTGCGAGAAGCCCCTGGCCACGACGGTCGAGGACTGCCTGCGGATCGTGGAGGCCGAGATGGCGCACGGCCGACGTCTCGTCCAGGTGGGCTTCATGCGCCGCTACGACCAGGGCTACCGGCAAATGAAGCAAGCCATCGACTCCGGCCGCATCGGCGAGCCGCTGATGGTGCACTGCGCTCACCGCAACCCGTCCGTGCCGGAGTCGTACACCTCCGACATGGCCGCGCTCGACTCGGCGGTTCACGAGATCGACGTACTGCGCTGGCTCCTCGACGACGAGATCGTCTCCGCCCAGGTGGTCCTGCCGCGCTCCACGAGCAAGCGGTACCCGCACCTGAAGGACCCGCAGATCATGCTTTTCGAGACCGCGAAAGGCGTCCGCATCGATCTCGAGGTCTTCGTCAACTGCCAGTACGGCTACGACATCCAGTGCGAGACCGTCGGCGAGAAGGGCCTGGTCCGGCTACCCGACCCGGCCACCGTCGGTGTCCGCACCGCCGGACAGCACAGCACGGAGGTGCTCACCGACTGGGTGGGCCGCTTCGCCGACGCCTTCGACACCGAGTTCCGCGAGTGGATCTCGAACCTCGCGGCGGGCAACGAGCCCACAGGCCCTTCTGCCTGGGACGGCTACGCCGCGACCGTCATCTCCAACGCCACCGTCGAAGCACGGAAGTCGGGCCGCACCGTCGATATGGACATGAAGCCCCGTCCCGCCTTCTACACCACCCGGAGTGCCTCGTGAAGATCGCCCTCGACCCCTACATGTTCCGCGCCCTGCCGATCGACGACATGGTGCGCACGGTTGCCGAACTGGGCTATGAGTACATCGAGTTGTCGCCCCGCGACGATTTCATGCCGTTCTTCCTGCACCCGCGCGCGGACGACGAGCGCGTCGCGGAGTTCAAGCAGTCCCTGCGCCGGCACGGCGTGCAGCTGTCGTCCGTCCTGCCGCTGTACAAGTGGTCCTCGCCGGACGAGACCGAGCGGCAGGCCGCCGTCCGCTACTGGAAGCGTATGATCGAGATCACCTCCGACCTCGAATGCCCACTGATGAACTCCGAGTTCAACGGCCGCCCAGAACGGGCCGCCGAGAGCGAGGCCGCCTTCTGGCGCTCGCTGGAGGAGCTAATGCCGATCTTCGAGCGGGAGGGCATCGCCCTCAACCTGGAGGCCCACCCAGACGACTTCTGCGAGGAGAGCACCCCCGCAGTCAACCTCGTCCGGGCGATCAACAAGCCGTGGGTGAACTACCTCTACTGCGCCCCGCACTCCTTCCACCTGTCCGGCGCCGACCCGACGGCGGACATCGGGGCGATGATGCGCTACGCCGGCGACAAGCTCCAGCACGTCCACATCGCCGACTCCTTCAACCACAAGGGATCGTCGGGCCTGCGCTACATCCTCAACCCGCCCGGCACCCCGGCGCGTATCCACCAGCACCTCGACATCGGCCAGGGCGAGGTCGACTGGGATGCCTTCTTCGGCACCCTGCGCGAGCTGAACTTCGACGGCGTCGCCACCGCCTGCGTCTTCGCCTGGGAGGAACGGGCCCGCGAGTCATCGGCATTCATGCTGGACCGCATCCGCAAGGAACTCGCCGCCTGAAGCCTGGTGGAGCGCCCAGCGGCCCTTCCTGACCGACCTCTGCCACTAGCCTTAGGCTAGGCCGTCGCGCGGGTCAACACGCGGTTCTGCACGGTCGGCGCCCGGTCCTCGCCAGGTGACTCCAGTCCGCGCCCGGAACATCTCCTGGTCGAGGAGAAATCGCACGCAAGATCCGACGGAAAGGACCATCCCCCTCCCTCTGGGTACGGGGATGGTCCTTTCCGTCGGCTCGGGGACTGCGCCAGCGTCAGCTGTGCGACGTCCGGGCTGAGGTTGTCGTAGTTCTGCGGGCCGAGGTAGGTGACCTTGCCGCCCCGCCTTCACCAGCTTCGTCGCGGCCTCAACCGCTTGACTGCGGAGCAGAACGGTTCGTCGGACTTGCCGCGATGACGTAGATGGAGTTCTTGCTGCTGCTCTTCGTGCCGGACGTCGATCCGCCCTCGGCCGGCGCCGTCGACTGAGCCCCTTCGCTTCCTCATGCTGTTGTCAACCGGCTGCGGAAGCTGGAAGCGTGACTTGGTAGCAGCGTCGGTCACGGATCAGGGCCCACAGGACGTTGACGCGTCGGCGGG